>CAMLEX010000415.1 GCA_946479055.1 uncultured Bacteroidota bacterium
ATCTGCACATAAATAGCTGTTTACCGGTTATGTTGCAAAGTAAATGCCATCTGCTAAATTAGGGATATGGCGGGCACAAAGAGAATACAACAACATAGAATTTCTTAAATTAACAGATCGAAGAACTATTCCTGTATTACTGATTTGGTTTTAAATAATTATTTGTATTTTTAATATAACTTCGTTCTAATCTGTATTTTATAAAAGCTAAACACATTTGGTTTTTATAGCAGTTTGGTTTCCGTAGTTCTTTTATATAAACGTTTAGATACACACTCAAACAAGCAATCAAATCTGGCAACTAAAATACTTGGGTAATGAAATTGAATTACTTGTTTTTTTGATGGACCAAAAACCTGATGAGCTTGTCATTGCAGACGTTTATAAATTTGATATACGCCCTGAAATAATAGAAATCATATCTCCCAAGGCTGGAGAGAAAAGTATTCTGTATTTTTAAGTCCCCTACTCTTGAAATCATACCACCCCATCTAGTTGAAAACTCCAAGAATAAACGCCAAATTGGCATACCGTTTTCCGATTTAAAGAACTTTTTAGCGCTAATTTATTTTAAAGAAATTAATTGTTTCCAAATAAAAGATTGGTTTTCATTTATTAAATAACCTTATCAAATTGATTTTATGGGAATTGTTGCTCCTATTGTTCTTTTTTGTTACAGACGCCTGGACACACTCAAACAAACTATTGAATCTCTTCAACAAAATTATTGGGCTGACCGAAGTGAATTGTTTATTTTCTCTGATGGTCCAAAAAAACCGGAAGATGAGCCTATAGTCCAATCTGTCCGGGATTACTTAAAAACTATTACTGGTTTCAAAAAGGTGGTAATAATTGACGCTGAAAAAAACAAAGGATTGGCAAATTCCATTATAGGTGGAGTAACGGATATAATCAATCAATATGGTAAGGTCATTGTACTGGAAGACGACCTGGTTACCAGCCGCAACTTTCTTGTCTACATGAATACAGGATTGGATCATTACAAGAATAATCTGCGGATTTTTACCATCGGAGGATTCAGCATTCCCATTAAGGGGCTGAATGAAAATAGTGTGTATTTTACACAACGTGCCTGCTCCTGCGGTTGGGGTACGTGGAAAGACCGCTGGGCTAACATTGACTGGGAAGTAAAAGATTATTCCGCATTAATGAGGAGCCGGTCTTTAAGATCTGCTTTCAACAAGATGGGATCGGACATGTTTGGTTTATTAAAGAAACATAAAACAGGTAAAATAAGCTCCTGGGCCATCCGATGGTGTTACCATCAGTTTAAGTATGATTTATATTCTGTACACCCGGTTGTTTCAAAAATAAAAAACATCGGTTATGGATCGGCCGATGCCACACACACTAAAGAAAGTTTCAACAGGTTTGAAACGAAACTTGATACAAGCCATATAACAGATATAGATTTTAATATTCCGGTAAGACTGGAAAAAAAAGTAATTAGTCAATTTGTGCGTCCCTATTCCATTCCTTACAGGGCTTTGTATAAGTTTATGAATGTTTTTGTGGGTGGTATGCTGAAGATTTAAAGAGCTACATTTATTGGCTTCTGATTAAACCCAGATATAATTTCCCTGCCGCAAGTTTGAAAAGCCCAGGCTTAGAATTGTGTCTGAGAATTCTTTCTTCTATTGAATAGACAGTACTGCCGAAATAAAATTTATTAGACTTGCAGAAAATAATATGTAGGTAAGATAAGGCATAAAAAAAGCGAATCCTATTCAACTGGATTCGCTTTTTTGTGATCCGGATTGGATTCAAACCAATGACCTATTGCTTAGAAGGCAATTGCTCTATTCAGCTGAGCTACCGGACCTTTTTTAAAGCAGGGCGCAAATATACCACTTCGCCGCTTATCAGAAAAAAGAACGATGACTTTTATTTCCCTATCTGAATATTGCTTCGTGGTACACTATATTTTTTTTTAGCTTGCAGCCAAACCAATAATAGCAATGGATGTAAAAATAGAATCTTCCTGGAAGGAAATATTACATGGAGAGTTTGATAAGCCTTATTTTCAGCATATTCCGTTGCATCTCAAAACAGAAAAATCACAGGGCAAAACCATTTATCCACCCGGTGGTTTTATTTTTAATGCATTCAATATTACCCCTTTTGATAAAATAAAAGTGGTGATCATCGGCCAGGATCCTTATCATGGGCCGGGACAGGCTCATGGTTTATGCTTTTCGGTACAAAATGGGGTGCCCCCACCTCCATCACTGATAAATATTTTTAAAGAACTGAAAGAAGATATCGGTATGGCTATTCCGAATCATGGTAACCTGACAAAATGGGCGGAGCAGGGAGTTTTTTTATTAAATGCTTCGCTGACTGTACGGGCCGGCGAACCTATGAGTCATTCAAAAATTGGTTGGGCGCAGTTTACAGATACGGTGATCAAAACAATATCTGATCAAAAAGAGCATGTTGTTTTTCTGCTTTGGGGAAAATTTGCCCAGGATAAAAAAATGCTGATCGATGAGACGAAGCATTTGATTTTACGGGCAGCTCATCCTTCTCCTCTTTCAGCTCATAATGGTTTTTTTGGATGCAAACATTTTTCAAAAGCAAATGAATACTTAACAAATAAGGGAATAGATCCGGTAGACTGGAACTTATAACCTGGTAAATAACCCCGTTTGGAAAATATTCAATACTCAATTTTCAATTTTAGCTTATGATTCCGCATGACTTAGTACTCGAAACAAGTAAAACTTTGCTCCGGCCGATTGAACAAAATGACTATGAAACGTTCCTTCGTCTTGCCAAACAGGATGAAGAAATGTGGAAATACTTTTCACTGAATTTAGGAGACGAAGCGCAACTCAGGAAATGGATGGAAATCGCATTCAATGATAAAAAAGCGGAAACAAGGAGACCGTTTACTATCATTGATAAAGCAACCGGGCAAATTGCGGGCAGCAGCAGCATGGGAAATATTTCTTACCCCGACCTGAGACTGGAGATCGGTTGGAGCTGGCTGGGAAAAGAGTTTCGCGGTACAGGATTGAATAAGCATGCAAAATTTTTGATGATGCGTTATGCTTTTGAAGAAATGAATTTTGAAAGAGTGGAATTTAAAACAGATGTACTGAATGCAAGGGCCAGGCAGGGATTGAAAAATGTTGGTGGTATAGAAGAAGGAATATTACGTAGCCACATGACCATGTGGAATAACCGGCGCCGCAGTTCCATTTACTATAGCGTAGTAAAGGATGAATGGCCACAGGTAAAAGGAAATATATTTAAAGGAATGGAATAAAGTTCACAAGTTCCATCGTTTATAAATTCACAGTTTGGGGGATTTCTGGCTGTTGTGTTTACCCTGGCATAGGGTTAAACTGTGAACATTTGAACTTGTATACTATCTAAACTCAGCAAATGAAAATCGTTAAAAACATATTTGCCCGTATCTGGGCAGTCTGGGGCATTATAAGCTTTGCGGCGACATTTCTTATCGTGTTTATTCCATCTATGCTCACTTACCTGTTGCCTGATCCCAAAGGTTCTGTTTTGTTCATCAAAATTGCCAGGCTATGGATGAATGTTTGGTTGCGCCTTGTTGGCTGCCCGGTTAGAGTAACAGGAAAAAATAATTTTGCAAAAGGGAAAGCCTATATCGTTACCTGCAATCATAATTCATTAATGGATGTACCACTCACCTCTCCTTTTATACCCGGTGTAAACAAAACCATTGCAAAAAAATCCTTTGCCAAAATTCCTTTGTTTGGCTGGTTTTATTCAAAAGGATCAGTGCTGGTAGATCGAAACAGTGATGCAAGCCGCCGGAAAAGTTTTGATGATATGAAAAGAGTGTTGAAACAAGGCATGCATATGTGCATCTATCCTGAAGGCACCCGAAACCGGACAAATGAGCCGTTGAAAAAATTTTATGATGGCGCTTTTAAACTGGCTGTTGAAACAAAAACTGCCATCGTCCCAACATTGATATTTAATACAAAAAAAGCGTTGCCCGCAAACAAACCTTTTTATTTTCTTCCACAAAAACTGGAAATGCATTTTCTTGAACCTGTAGCAACTGACGGATATACGGTTGAACAATTAAAAGAAAAAGTGTTTGCTATCATGAAAGATCATTATATAAAGTATAATCATTAATAACCCGTAAAGAAAGACCGGGTACGATTGATGCGCAGATCCTGCAGGATGCCGGATTTGGGACTGATTGTAAAATTGAAATAGCGATAAGGTCCAATTGGCGTTACGTTAATAGACATTTGCCAGCAATGCATTTCCCGGTTGATTGAAACTGAAAAAGTCTGGATCTCCTTGGTTCGAAAATCATAGTTCACGTTGCTGATACTCAAATTCCATTTGGGTGTCAGGCTGAAACTTCCACCAATGCTTATATTGGAGTTTACAATTTTGGTGAAACCGCTATAGTCCGCCTTGGGCTGTTCACTAAAATATAAGGAATAAGAAAGATTGATCTGCCAGGGTATATTAAAATCAACGAATTCTGCAGGGTTCTGCTGCATATACTCCATTAATCTTTGCTTATCCGCAGCTAGTACAGGATCATTCAGCTCATTTTCCATTTGTTCCTTTTTCTGTTTATCTTTTCCTTCATCCCTTGGTTTACTTTGAAAAGAAGTAGAAAGAGAAACACTGCCGGAATTGATACGGCCTGGAGAGAACCCACCGGGGCCTTTCCAGATATATACGGAACTATCCTGTCCAAACCTGTTACGCAGGTAAGGGCTCATATTTGCTTGCGCACTGAGGTTGATCTTCTCAAAGAGATTGTTACGGAAATAAAAATTAATATGGGATAGCTTCATAGAATCAGCCAGAAAATTATAGCTACCGTTAAAACCAAAACCGTCAATAATCCTTAATTTTTTGAATTCGGTTTCTCCGTCAGTAGTCGTATCTTTTTTCGGCTTGTATTTCATTTCAAGATTATTATCTATGCCAAAACTGATACCGCCATTTGTAATATCACTATAACCGCTATAAAGTCCTCCCTGCAGTTGGGAATAACGAATTTTATCGCCTTTGGCATTGACAGTAACGGTGTCATAATATTTCCTGGAAAGAGAGGGAGAATAATTGATCCCGAATGTAGGCCGGATAACGTGCCG
>CAMLEX010000416.1 GCA_946479055.1 uncultured Bacteroidota bacterium
TGCTGAAATAGTAGGATACATCGCAGCTCGTGCAACATCCATATTTTTTACTGCCGATTTTATACGCAATTCGTTTACTTTTTGCTGAGGCAAATTAATTAATGCTGACGCATAAACATATTCAGGTTGCAATTCTGCCAATCCCTCTACCGGTATTTTATCTACAGGCGGTGTGTCTACATCGAATGATACAGCCGCATCCAAATTCAATAAAGCTTTTAATTGCAAAACAAATTGTTGGGCCGACGCCTCAGCTGTGATCAAAGAGGAACTATCCGTAGCCAACTGCGCTTCTAATTGTGCTGCATTTAACTCGGGCAATTTTCCGGCATCTACTTGTTTTTGGGTGCTTTCTAATTGTGATGTCGTCTGATGCACTTGTATCCTGGAGAGATTAACCTGTTCACGTGCCAACAAAATTTGTAAATAAGCTACAGCCACATTTAAAGCCACATCGTTTTTGATCTTTTGAGTTTGCTTTATATCTGCCTCGTAAGTTAGCCGGTTGGCTTCATTTGTATTTCGTTTCGAAAACCAATTAAACAAACTAACCTGCGCCTGGAGCTGCGCACCAGTATTGAAAAAACTATTGTTTTCCAGAATTCCCGTCGTTGGATTTTCAGAAAGACCGAAGCTATTACCGGCACTACTTGAAAAATTAAAGGAAGGTAATTGAGAAGCTTTGCTTTGTTTTAAAGTCAGAGCAGAAAATTTAGTTTGCAGATCGGTTTGTTTTACCGAAATATTATTCTTCAAAGCATACTCCACACATTTCTGCAAATTCCATTTTTCTGCTGTTTGTGCCCAAACAGTTTTCCCAAAGAAAACAGTACAGGTAAACAGGCACAAGCCCAGTTTTATACTTCGTTTCATCATTCGACAAAAATAGCCGAAAACGATTGCCGTTAAACTTGTTTTTGATAAATGGAGGTTAAAATTAATTATCATATGACAGCCATTGCCTGGTCAAGATCATTGATAAGATATGTTGGATCTTCCAATCCTATATACATCCGGATGGAGCGATGTTCAGAGTTAGCAGGATCAAAATCAGCGAGCCTGATGCTTGCACATTTTGGAAGTATTAAAGATTCATGACCTCCCCAACTGACAGCCATCATGAAATGTTTCAGTGATTCGCAAAACCTGATTATATCTTCTCTTTTCTTCGTTTTCAATATAATTGTCAGCAAACCTCCTGCGTCTGTCATTTGTCGCTTTGCCAACTCATATTGCGGAAAAGATTCATCGAATGGAAAGATGATGCTTTCTATTTTCGGATGTTGCTTAAGATAGTTGACAAGTTGCTCCGTTGAGCGGTTAATACGTTCTAAGCGTATTGACAATGTCCTTAATCCACGGATAAGTAACCAGGCGTTGAACGGTTGAATACCGCTCCCGATATTCAAATATTCACTATCGAATATTTTTTTGATCATGTTGTGGGACCCGCTAAGCACCCCACCCAATGTATCACTATGGCCACCGATATATTTAGTAGCTGTTTGCATAGCCAGGTCAATACCCATTTCTATTACGTTCTGCTGAATAGGTGTGCAATAACTGTTATCAATAAAGGTGATTATATTTTTTGCTTTTGCAATAGCAGTAACTGCCCTGATATCCTGCAAATCAAAATCCCAGCTATTAGGTGATTCCAGGTAATAAAATGTTGTATTCGCTTGCGTGGCACTTTCCCAATTTTCATTTTTTGTTCCATCAATATATGTTGTTGATACGCCAAACCGTGGCAATACAATATCAAACATCCGCTGTGCCCATGTATAAGGAGTTTTTACCGAAACAATATGATCACCTGCTTTTACATTGGCCAATATACCGGCAAATATGGCGGCAGCACCGCTATTAAAAACAAGGCAATCTTCCGCGCCATCCAGGGCTGCTAGTTTTTTCCGGAGAATTTCAACAGTAGGGTTCAATCCCCGGCTATACAGGTAGCCACCCATTTCATCTTCAAAAGCATTTTGCAGATCTTCTACTTTTTTAAAAGCAAAATTGCTTGTCTGCATGATAGGTGGAGAAACCGCATTAAAATAATTCTCACGGTCTTCCGCCAATTCGTTCAATATAAAAGAGAGATTATCTGGAAGAGCCATTATTGTTCGTTTTCAATTTTGTTACCAAAAAATAGATCAGCAAAAATGCTGCAAATACTCCTGTGCCGATCAACGCCAGGTCAGGTGTATCAACCGCAATAGAAATCCCCACAAAAATATAGGCTGCAATAAATATCAAAGGAAGCAAAGGGTAGAGCTTCATTTTATAGATGCCCGTCCCATCCAGGTGCTTTGTTCTTTTTCGCAAAATAAAAATAGTTGCTGCAGACGTAGCCATTCCTATCGAATCTAAAAAGATGGTGAAGCCCAATATCTGGTTAAACGTTTTTGCAAAAAACAAAACAATAATGCCCATAGCCGCGAATACGGTTAAACTCACGGTTAATACATCTTTTTTTTCATCTTTTTTTGCAAAGGCCTTTGGCAATATCTTATCCAGGCTCATGGCATACATAACACGGGGATTACTTAATAGCAAAACATTTACATATGCCAATACAGCAATAAAAAGTAAAATAGAAGCTACAGTTCTGCCTGTAGGCCCAAACATTTTTTCTACTACAATAGAAGCGATACCACGGGAAGTTTTCAGCTCTTCAAAACCAATGGCGTTGTAATAGGCGTAGCTAACAGCCAGGTAAAGGGAAATAATGATAAGGATACCAATAAAGATTCCTTTAGGTATCGTTTTTCTGGGTTGGTGAACCTCTTCACCAAAATTGATCGTTTGCTGGTAGCCACCATAGGTAAATGATACAGCGATCAACGCCACACCAAACGATTTAATGTAATCCATCGTACTGAATTCTTTTACTGCAGCTACTGTTGAAGCGTTGGCATCGCCTGTTATAAAGAATATGGAACTGATCAGCAATACCAGCATCCCTATTTTAATGATCATTAAAATATTCTGAGCCGTAGAACTCAATCTCAGTCCCAATAAATTTACGAAATAGAAAATGACAATAGGGATCATAGCTATCAGGGCACGGGTCATATTATCCGGTGTTGTTTTAAAGATCACCTGTGAAATATATTCACTCCCGATCAATGCTACCCCTGACATGGAAGCGGCATTGGAAATAAGGATAATGCAATTAATGGCAAAGGCTATGGAAGGATGATAACATTCCGCAAACACTTTATAATAACCGCCGGTGGCCGGAAACCGTGAGCCTATTTCTGCATAGGTAAGTGCACCACATAAGGCGATCATTCCTCCTGCAAACCAGGCAATAAAAAATAAAGCGGGAGTAATAGCCGCATTGGCGGCATCGGAAGATGTTCTGAAAATCCCCATCCCAATTACCAATCCAACAACGATCATGGTCAGATCAAAAAGACCCAACTTGTTTTTTGGTGTCATGGCTTGAAGATAGGAAAAAAACTTTCTGACTTGCTTTTTCCAACTGATCCACGTCTATTAAAGTAACACTTGCCGGTATAGAAAATACATCCGCTTTATATTATAAATTCTATTATCAGGATAATAGCATCATTACTCAGCGCTTCCAGCTCCATCTCTTCTATCCCCCATAAAGCCAATCCATCCCTGGCATGTAGCAACCTTCCTTCCAGTTCAAAAGCTCCTTCTATTACAAATACGAAGAGGCCTGAACTTTCGCTTGTCAATTTATAGGTAGTTTCCGCCCGCCCTGAAAATTTTCCAATAGAAACAGTAAACGGCAAAGATGATGAGCCGGAATTTTCGGGAAATATTTTGATAAGACTATCCAGGGATTTATTTACATCACAGGTTAAAAGATTTGAAGTTGCTGTTTCTTTTACTTTGTCCGCCCTGATCCATAACTGTAAAAAATTAACCAGACCTTCTTTAAAAGGATTGGTTATTTCTATCATGGCTTCTTTAGCAAGATCAAGCACCTGGATCTGCCCGGCTGCAATAAGATTTTGATTTCCTAAATTGTCTTTGTACGCTATGGCACCTGCAACCGGTACCAGTATCACATAGGAATGCTCTTCAATGATCGTCCTGAGGGAGCGACCTCCATCCAATGTATCATCATTCACCACATATAAATTACCAAACGGATCCTTATGTTCATTAAAGTACTTTCCGAAATTGAAGGTATTCCAGCTCCGGAACCATTCCGTTTCGTTCAGACCTCTCTCGTCTGACAAAAACATTTTTCCTTTCGATTGCCTGATCATGCTGTTTCTTCTTTAAGTGAATAAATGCTAAGAAAGGACTGCAATTGCACTAGATCGGTAAGAATTCCGTCTTCGTTTTTTTCGCCATTTAATGGCGATACAAGCAAGTATCCTCCCACTGTATCATGCCAGGCCAGTGGTTCACTGAAGAAATTAATAGCTACCTGGTGACCGGTTTTATTTTTTATATCCGAGTTGATGATCTCAAACCGGTAACCAGTAAACTTAAGAAAGTGTTTCCCGAGATTATTTAATATATCCGGTATTACTCCGTCCAGTTGTTTCAGGTAACCAACTATAGCAGCGCTAACCAGGAAATGTAATTTTTCCGCCCCGGGTACATTTTGTATTAATTCGCCGAAACTGCTGTACTTCTTTTCCTGGTTATAATACTGCGACTGCATTAAAAACTCCGTGTAGGTACTATCAAACACATATTTGTCCCATGTCTTCTGTGAAGAAGCATCAATTACTTTCCGGTAACAAAGTCGTATGATTTTTTTAGCCATGTAACATAAATAAGATAAGACGTTAAATACGGCTTAACGCCTTATCATAACGGAATTAACAATACTGGATTTTATTAAGCCGCTACATTAATATTATGGGTAAGTGTATAGCCACCAGACAAACTGCCTGCCACAGTTGCCAGTTCAGCACCTGCTGAATCATCACTAAACACATTATCCGACGCATTATAAGTATAACCAGACATTCCTTTTGTATAACCATAGGCTGTTCCGCCACTACCATTTACAGTAGCGACAGCACTGGTGCTTCCTTCGGGGAAGGCTATTTGTGTAACTAATAAGGATGTACCGGATGCATTATAAATATGCACATGAATATGGGTAGCACGGCTTTGATACCAACCAGGGA
>CAMLEX010000417.1 GCA_946479055.1 uncultured Bacteroidota bacterium
GCTTTCAGCAAATAATAGGTTTTGCAATTCATCCAGTTCTGCCAGGATAGCTAATGTTTGCTCTTTTGTTTCTTGCTTGTTCAGTTCTTTTGGCGCCCTTGTATCTTCCTGGCTTAGTTTGATCCTACTCATAACGATACTTATTAGTTACTAACACAAGATAAAAAAATTACTACTCTGTCGTCCTGTTTTAAGACCTTCGCTTTTCTTTTATGAGTAATAAATTTATCAGCTGGTCAATTTTCATTTTGCTTTGTTTTATCTGGGGCAGTTCATTTATTTTAATGAAGGTAAGCAACCAGGGCCTGGGAGCTTCCCAAATAGCCGCTTTACGGATTTTTTCAGCGGGTCTTGTTTTTATTCCTTTTGCTTTTTTTCATATCAGCAAGGTTCCCCGCAAAAAAATCGGGTTACTTATTGTTACAGGCATTTTTGGCAACCTTTTACCGGCTTTTTGTTTTGCAATAGCCATTCTGAAAATTGACAGTTCACTTGCCGGCATACTCAATTCTCTGACCCCGATCTGTGTGGTAATTATCGGTGTTTTGGTATTCAGGGATAAAATAAAAGCTCAAAAGATAATAGGCGTACTGATTGGTTTTGCAGGACTATGTCTTCTAACTGTTACACAAAAAAATATCAGTATCAATAATTGGGGTTATGCCGCATTAGTCCTGGTTGGTACCGTTTCTTACGGCATTAATGTAAACCTGGTAAGTCATTATTTAAAGGAAATAAAACCAATCCACATTGCAACTATATCGCTTGCTTTTATGAGTATACCTACTGGTTTGGTATTATGGCAGCAAGGTTTTTTCAAACTTGACTTTGCTGATTCTACTGTGCAGTGGGCTGTTTTCAATTCTACATTGTTAGGTTTAGTAGCCAGCGCATTCGCTACTGTTTTGTTTTATGTATTAGTACAAAAGGCCAGTGGCTTATTTGCATCGCTTGTAACTTATGGAATTCCTTTTGTAGCGCTATTCTGGGGTTTTATTGATGGAGAATCTATTACTCTTGCTGGGATTGTTTCCCTGGCAATTATTCTTTTTGGAGTTTTTCTTGCCAACCGTCCAGATAAAAAAGAAAGCAGGGTCAAAACCCCGCCATCAAAATTTGTTGTAGAAAAAGCTGATGTAATTAAACAGCCATGATCTCTTTTTCTTTTGATGCAAGATGTTTATCAATCAGTGAAATAAATTTATCGGTAACCTGCTGAATATCTGCTTCAGAATTTTTTGCTGCGTCTTCGCTCAAACCGCTTTTCTGCATTTTTTTAATACTCTCAATAGCATCCCGACGGATATTGCGAACAGCTATTTTTGAATGCTCTCCTTCAGCCTGGCATTTTTTCACCAATTCTTTCCTTCTCTCTTCCGTAAGCGGAGGTAGAAACAGGCGGATAATGACGCCGTCATTTTGAGGCGTTACACCAATGTTTCCATTGATAATAGCTCTTTCAATAGGCTGAAGCATATTTTTTTCCCAGGGCTGTATAGTTAATGTTCGGGCATCCATAACGCTTATATTAGCCACCTGGTTGATAGGCATAGGCGAGCCGTAATAATCCACTACAACGTTATCCAACATCTGGGGATTCGCTTTACCGGCTCTTATTTTTGTTAATTCAGCTTCCAGGTGATTGATAGCTTTTTTCATCTGGTCTTCAGCTCCGGCTATAAGGGTAGAAATATCTTCTGTCATAAAAAAAATTGTGAGGCAAAGCTAATGAAATGACCTATAAAAATTATCGGGCAATTTTATACCTGTCAGCTAAGATAATTTTTATGGGCAAATTAATTGTGGCTAAAAAATACACATGAAAGCGATCATTCTAAAAAAAATGCCTGAAAGAAACTAAAATCCTTTCAGGCAATTATATGTCATATTAACATAAATTAATTATGATCTGCAGCTGCTGTTTCTTTGGTCAGGGTAACCACCTTTGAAGCCGTTTTCAATTCGGTTGTACCATTCATTCGCTTGGAAATTGTAATTGTTGTGCGTCGTGGTCGTCTATAATACAATAAACCAAAACCAGCGAATGACAAAGTAAGCATCATCAGCAATAAATAAGTTGGCCCTACTGACCTGAATGTATACGCAAATATTACAAATGAGATATTGATACCTACACAGAGCAATGTTATTGCAGCATGCCCAAGGCCCCAGTTCATCAATAAATGATGAATATGATTACGATCGGGTGTAAACGGGGAACAGCCTTTGAAAATACGGATTGCAAAAACCCTGAGTGTGTCCAGCAAAGGAACAATCAGGATAGAAAATCCAACCGCGGCAGTTGATTCAATAGGCATGGCAATAGCCGGATCACTGGCCACATTGATAAATTTTATAACCAATATGGAGTTTACCAATCCTATCATGAGTGATCCCGAGTCGCCCATAAAAATTTTGGCGGGATGATGGTTAAAAATAAGAAATGCAACCAGGCTACCGCCCAGGGAATAAGCAAGTAATGCATAAGCCTGGAACCCTACCATATAAAAATAAGTACCGAAAATTAACATGGTCATTATGCCTAAACTCGCAGCCAGGCCATCAATTCCATCAATGAGGTTATAAGAATTGATCACAACAATAATGGTAAGATAAGTAAGGGCCATCGCAAAAGCATCCGGTAATTGGTCAAAACCAAATAAACCATGCATGCTATCCAATTTTATTCCTCCTAAATGGATAACAATAGAAGCAGCAACCACCTGGCCAATAAATTTTTTAGTGGCAGATAAAACAACCAAATCATCTTTTAAACCAAGAAAAAAAATGACGAGAGCTGCTGCAAAAAAATATTGAAATTCCGGATTAAGATATCCTTGTATGGATAATAGGGAAGCGAGTAAAAACCCGCCGAAAATTCCCACTCCACCTAAAGAAGCTACAGCATGGGTATGAACTTTTCTTTCATCAGGTACATCATATAATTTTTTCATTTCTGCAATTTGCAGAACAACTGGTATAGCCAGAAAAGATATTATAAATGAAACAGAGGCTGTTAATAATACATCTAGCATCAAGCAGGGATTTACGGTACAAAAATAGGTTTAAACCTTTTTGATTATCATTGGATTTGAACCATCAACTGCAGATTAATATCAACGGATGGATTTTATATACAAAAAAAACGCATTTTTGCAGCTCCTCTCAGATATTTGAGGCGGCAAGATACAAAAAGTTTAAAAAGTTCCTAATTTTTATGGCTGAACTTAAAGCAATTGCATCGCAAATACGCAGGGATATAGTTAGAATGGTACATGGTTGCAGTAGTGGACATCCGGGTGGCTCTCTTGGCTGTACCGAGTTTTTTACGGCCCTGTATTTTAAAATAATGAAGCATGACCCTTCATTTAATATGGATGCTACCAACGAAGATGTGTTTTTCTTATCGAACGGTCATATTTCCCCTGTTTTTTATGCTACACTGGCCCGTTCAGGTTATTTTGATATAAAAGAGCTGACCACTTTTCGTAAAATAAATTCCCGTTTACAAGGCCATCCGGCTACGCATGAGCATTTGCCCGGTATAAGAATAGCCAGTGGTTCATTAGGACAAGGTATGAGCGTGGCAATAGGTGCCGCCTTAACCAAAAAGCTAAACAAAGAGAATACAGTTGTTTTTTCATTGCATGGTGACGGCGAATTGGATGAAGGACAGGTTTGGGAAGCCGTTATGTTTGCAGCCCATCATAAAGTGGATAACCTTATCTCCACCATTGACTGGAATGGGCAACAGATTGATGGTCCTACCGATAAGGTAATGAGTTTGGGTAATATCCGTCAGAAATTTGACGCTTTTGGTTGGACAACCCTTGAAATGAACGGAAATGATATGGACGATACTGTTGCAACCCTTGAAAAAGCGAAATCTCTGCTTGGACAAGGCAAACCTATCGGCATTATGATGCATACTGAAATGGGTAAGGGAGTTGATTTTATGGAAGGCTCCCATGAATGGCATGGAATAGCTCCTAATGATGAGCAATTAGCTAAAGCATTAGCACAATTACCGGAGACATTGGGGGATTATTAGAAAGAACCACGATTAAAATGATTTTTAAGGATTATGAGGATATTTCCCATAATCTTTTTCTTTTATTAGACTACTTATTACTATTTATTATTCCTGAAAATCCTTCCTAATCCAAAAAATCTTGGTTTTATTCACTCGTTTAGGCATGAGAGATAACCGGAGAGATTAGAAAGAACCAAGATAAAAATGATTTTTAAGGGTTATGAGGATGTTTCTAATAATCCATTTCTTTTACTCAGGCTATATATTACTATTATCATTTCCTGAAAATCCTTCTTAATCCGAAAAATCGTGGTTCTACTCACTTCTCAACGAAAAATCTTGCGCAGCAGCTTTACGTGATGGCAACCAGGAAGCGAACAATGCAATTATAAAAACAGTGACAGTCACCAATAAAAAATCTACCAACCTGAGTTTAACAGGAAAATAATCAATCAGGAAAGACCCGCCCTGCAAAGGGATCAAATGGAAATTTATCTGCAGTAGTGCAATTACTAATGCAAGTAACATTCCTGCAATAGTGCCGATCAGTGCCAATAATAAGCCCTCGCTCAAAAATATTTTTTGAATAAAATTTTTATTAGCCCCCAGGGCATGCAATACGCTGATATCTTTTTGTTTTTCCAGCACCAGCATAGTTAATGCTCCTATCATATTGAATGCCGCTACTACCAATATCAGGCAAAGCACTCCGTAAATGATCCATCGTTCCATGTTCATTACTGCGTAAAGGCTTTGATTTTGCTGGTATATAGTTTGAACATGATAATTTTTACCAAAAATCTTTTCTGCTTCAATTTTTAATTTATCGGCCTGGGTTGGATCGGTTAAGCTGATCTCCACTCCACTATATTCGTTCGCATCTATTTTAAGCGCTTTTTTTGCAAATGCGATATTGGTGATCCCGTATTTGTTATCAAAATCCTGCTGGATCATAAAAGCTGAAGAGGTACGAATAGAATCATTACTGATATCATTTAAAGGATCTATTTGTTCTGTATTGCTTTTTCTGGGCAGATAAATTTTGAGAACGAAAATGTTTTTGTCCGCTTGTATACCCAACGCACCCTCT
>CAMLEX010000418.1 GCA_946479055.1 uncultured Bacteroidota bacterium
AGAAACCCTGCTGGATAAGCATATTAACTACTACCCCAATACATCCAAAAAGATCATTACCAAACTGAACCCGGAAATAATGGCCGCTCATAGTTTTGCAGAAGCGGAAGTCCTTGTCCTTAACCATAGACCGGTACTTGTCTCCCTGGGCAATCATGATATCAGCACAACCCTGGTTTCAGAAAAAGGCGACCTGATTTTATCGGACAAGCCCCGTCCTTCTCATATTGTGGAAACTCCCCCTGGTGATTACGAAGCCAGCCATCCTAAAACCAAATGGTATCAAAGCAACTTATTTACCTACCTGCTATGGCCATTATGTGCGGCTGCCCTTTTCTGGTTTATTGCCTGGCTGATCAATACTGTTTTTACAGATTTGTTTTTCGATCTGAAATAAAAAGAGCCGCCTTACTCAAAGCAAGACGGCCCTTGTATCATCATTAATCCGAAACTTATTTTATACTCAGGTACAGGTCACCCCATTTCTTTGCTTCCGCAGTGTATTTAGCTATGTCGGTAGGTTTTCCTTTAGCCTGTTCTTTTTTGTAATTATAAATATCTTCCAGAAAACCAGCTGCTTTTTTGTATTGCTGTTTATCACTTCCATTAAGACTGGAGACACCTTTTTTTGCAAAAACGGCTGCCGCTTTTTCGTAAGGAACACGGCCTGCTTCCAGGTACTCACCATATTTCTTATCCGTCTTCTTCAGTTTTTCTGCTTTCAGCATTACAAAGTAATCACCAATAACCAGGTAAGGTAATGCTTCATCACCTTTTGCTTCCCCGGCAGCTATAAATGCCGCTACCATTTTTTTCTCCAGCTCATCCGCATTAGCAGGTAATACAGCTCCTTCTACTTTAGAATTCAACGTATCGTAGATCAATTGTCCCATTGACAAATTCGCTTTATAATTGGTCGGATCTTTGGACAGTACTTCTTCCAGTGATTTCATTTTGGAATCAAAACTTGTTTCAAGACCTACAGCAAAATCAGTTTTATCGTAAGAGAAAAATTCACTTTGCGGATAAATTTCTTTGCCTAATGCTTTATACTTTTCGAAACTGGCCATATCCTTTTTGGTAAAGTGGTGTGTAACCAGGAAGCGATAAATGCTTTCATAATTGGCTCCACTTATTTTAGCATCGGCCAGCTTTCCATAATACTTTGCCGCTTCATCTTTTTGATTGCTTTGCTCAGCAGTGATACCGGCTAGAATAATCACATTGGTATCAAGAGCTGAAGTAAGCAATTTGTGTTCGCTCAAAATAGCGGAATAGCTATCTACTTTTTTAAATGTTTCAAATGCTTCGGCCCATTTTTTTTCGTCGTATTGCTTATAGCCTACAGAAAAAAGATTACTATAAATGCGGACCGCTGCATTTTGATAAACAGGATCTTTTACCAGTTCCAGTTTAGGATCCATCTCCTGGTATTTTTTAAAAGCGGCTTCTGACTCAGCCCGCAATGTAGCTGCTTCTGGAGTCAACTGTGTAGCACTGTCAGCTGCCAGGGCGGAATAAATAGTTGCTTTTAATATATATGCCTCCGGTTTTGCCGCAAACTTTGCATTGGTCATTCTTTTATCTACATCCTCTTTTGCTTTTTTATACTGGCCCAGTATTACGAACTGTTTGATCTCATCATAGCTTTGTGCTTTTACAAAAAAAGCAAGCATGAGCATCATTAAGGCTAAAGTGATTTTTTTCATATGTTTCTTTGTTATTGTTTTTTAGCCATATAAATGTCATGGCTTATTTCAATTGACTTTAAATTGATAAAATAAATCGTTTAGTTTTCTGTTGAAGTACCGTCTAAAGATGGATTTTCTCCTGTATCAGTTGCGTCACCTTCATTACCGTTTAGTGGAGTTTCAATTATTTCTATATCGGTCTGCTCCTCCTGCTCGTCTATCTGGGTAATGGCCGCTATCTCATCTCCTTCGTCAAGCCTTATCAGTTTCACTCCCTGCGTTGCTCTGCCCTGCTCGCTGACATCAGCTACTTTCATCCGGATGGTGACTCCACTTTTACAGGTAATCATCAGATCCTGTGATTCATCTACCTCAAGCAGGCCTACCAATTTACCTGTTTTTTCTGTTACACTGATGGTTTTAACTCCTTTTCCGCCACGATTGGTATACCGGTATTCATCTACTTTCGTTCTCTTACCAAATCCTTTTTCACTCACTACCAATACTGTCTTTGATCCATCTGTTTCAGGATTTACACAAATCATACCAACTACTTCGTCATTCACATCATCCACTTCAATTCCCGCTACACCAATAGCTCCGCGACCGGTAGCTCTCACTTTTGCTTCAGAAAAACGGATAGCTCTTCCACTCTTCACTCCCATCATGATCTCACATTTACCATCAGTCATTTTCGCTTCCAGCAATTCATCCCCTTCTATAATATTAATGGCATTTACTCCTGTCAAACGTGGGCGGCTGAAATCCTGCAGCTCGGTTTTTTTGATAATACCCTTTTTTGTACAAAGTAAGATATTGTGCGATTTAACGAATTCCTCATCCTTGAGATCCTGAACATCAATAATGGCTCTTACTTTATCATCAGGTGGTAATTGCATCAGGTTTTGTATCGCTCTTCCTTTTCCTGACTTCTCTCCTTCCGGTACCTGGTATACATTCAGCCAGAAGCATCTTCCTTTTTCGGTAAAGAACAAAAGCGTATGATGCGTGGAAGCAACAAAAAGATGTTCAATATAATCTTCGTCTCTTGTTTTGCCACCCATAGCTCCACGGCCACCTCTTTTTTGCGCCCTGTATTCTTCTACCGGTGTACGTTTGATATAGCCAAGATGAGAGATAGTGATCACCACATCTTCTTCTTTGATGAGATCTTTAAGACTCATCTCATTATCCAGGTAAGTGATCTCTGTTCTTCTGTCGTCGCCAAATTTTTCTTTTATCTCAAGGAGCTCGGTTTTGATGATATCAAACCTCATTCCTTCATTAGCCAGTATCTCTCTCAGGTGGGCAATCAATTTCATTAATTCATCATACTCCTGTTTTATTTTATCCCTCTCCATTCCTGTCAACCTTTGGAGACGTAATTCCAGGATTGCTTTGGCCTGTATCTCATCCAATCCCCATCCGGCGTTTACCAGGTTATCTTTTGCAATATCAGGTGTAGAAGATGCCCTGATCAAGGCGATCACTTCATCAAGATGATCCAAAGCGATCATGTATCCTCTTAATATATGAGCCCTTTTTTCCGCTTCTCTTAATTCATATTGGGTACGGCGTACAACTACTTCGTGACGGAATTCCACAAATTCACTGATCATGTCTTTTACATTCAGTGTTCTGGGTCTTCCTTTTACGATAGCAACATTATTGATACCGTAAGATGTTTGCAGATCGGTATGCTTGTACAACTGGTTAATGATAAGATTGGCAACCCCATCTCTTTTCAGATCAATTACTACCCTTGTACCTTCTTTATTATTCGATTCATTATTGACATGTGCAACACCTTCAATTACTTTTTCATTGACCAATACCCCGATGCGGTTGGTCAGTTCATCACGGTTTACCTGGTAAGGAACCTGTGTGATGATGATCTGTTCACGGCCACTGGGTTTGGCATCTACATGCAGCTTACCACGCAATACAACCCGGCCACGACCGGTATGCATCGCTGATTTTACTCCATCCATACCATAGATAATACCACCGGTTGGAAAATCAGGAGCTTTTACATGCTGCATCAATTCATCAATAGTGATCTCACGGTTGTCAATAAAGGCAATACATCCGTCAATAACTTCTGAGAGATTATGCGGCATTATATTCGTTGCCATACCAACCGCAATACCACTTGATCCGTTGATCAACAAAAAAGGAATACGGGTTGGCAAAATGGAAGGCTCTTTTTCCGAATCATCAAAGTTGAGTTGGAAGTCAACTGTCTCCTTATCGAGATCTTCCAGCATGTATTCGGCGATTTTTTCTAATCTCACCTCGGTATATCGCATTGCCGCTGGTCCATCTCCATCCTGGTTACCAAAGTTTCCTTGTCCATCCACCATCGTGTAACGCATATTCCATTCCTGGGCCATACGTGCCATGGCATGATAAACGGACATATCACCATGCGGGTGATACTTACCTAACACTTCTCCTACAAGACGGGCTGATTTTTTATAGGGCCGGTTAGACCGGAGACCCAGTTCATTCATCGCATAGAGAATACGGCGGTGCACGGGTTTTAAGCCATCCCGGATATCGGGTAAGGCACGGCCAACTATGACGGACATTGAATAGTCAATGTAGGCCGTCTTCATCTGTTCTTCTATGTTAACGGGGATAATTCTGTTAATATCACTCGTTTCCTGTGGTTCAAAGTTGTCTTCCATGTTCTCTTTTTCGTATTCTTTTTTCGGGGGTTTCTGCCTTTATTAAAGTTTCACCGGCAGGTGATTTTAAAGGTGGGCAAATCTAACTTTTTTGAAGCTCAAAACCTGATAAAACAAACTGTTTTTTACCCTATTTTTCCACCCTTGTGGATTATTATACAAAGTGTTAGAATTGGTTATTTATAACAAGGTTTTGGCACTTGACGGCATAAATTTTCGTTTACTTAGCACTACCAAAGAACCTGAAGATGGCAAGTTATTTATTACTCCGGGATAATAAGGAAAGCGGTCCATTTACGATGGATGATCTGCTGAGTTTTGGATTAAAGCCCTACGACCTTGTCTGGATACAGGGTAAAAGTGCCGCCTGGCGCTATCCCAGCGAAGTAGACGAATTAAAACCCTTTGCACCTGCGGTTGAAGAACAACCTTTTGACCGGTTTTACAAGAAAAATAATGAGGAGAAAAAAGAGGAATTGACTCCGGTGGTCAATGATTATCCACAGCGTACACCTGTTGCAAAAGAAGATCCTCCTGTTATCAATGAAGAATACAACCGCTATATTCCAGCTGCAAAAAAAGAAGACGAAGAAATAAAGTTTGTTCCAAAGAAATCAGTTTTTGTCACTCTTCCGGAGCATAAGCAGGCGGAAGTAAAAAAAAATATACAACCCCCTGTACAGGAAAAACCCATCCCCGCTCCTACTATTTCAATCACTGAAAATCCTGCAGCTGC
>CAMLEX010000419.1 GCA_946479055.1 uncultured Bacteroidota bacterium
GTGGACGAAAGTGATTGCCCAGCACCGGTAGAACCTGTAATGCCGGTCGTATAAATATCTTTCAGCAAACCAGCTTTTGCCAAAGGCAATAAACCTAACTGTATAGTAGTAGCAAAACAACCGGGGTTAGCTACATTGTGCGCCGACATTATTTCATCCCTGTTCAATTCTGGTAAGCCGTAAATAAAATTCCGGGATCCCAGTTTCGAACTTTTAGCCAGGCGAAAATCGTTGGCGAGATCTATAACCTTTATCTTGTCAGCGATGGTATTTTCAGAAAGAAATTTTTTTGATTCGCCATGACCTAAACACAAAAACAGCACATCAATATCGTCACTTAATTCGCCTGTAAATTTTAATTCCGTATCGCCAAGCAGATCCTGATGAACGGAATGAGCAGGCTTGCCCGCATTGCTGCGACTATGAATAAAAGAAACAGCTGTATCCGGATGGTGAATCAATAAACGTATGAGTTCGCCACCTGTATAACCTGCTCCTCCGATAATTCCAACTTTAATTTTTTTAGCCATAATAAAATTCATCCAAAAAATGTAAAATGAAAAAAGGATCTACTTATTCCCTTCGCCATTTGCATCTGCTTTTATTAAATGATACATCATCGTCTGATTGCCAAATATCCGGCTGAAGCCTCTTACATCGTTGCCCGTAAAACCAGTATTCATTTCTCCGTATTTTCCAAATTTGCTATTCATCAGATCATACTTGCTTTCGATGCCGATAACCTGGAAACGATAAGGATACAGTTGTACAAATACATCGCCAGTAACAGTACGCTGGCTGTTTTCTAAAAAGGTTTCAATATCCCGCATGACAGGATCAAGAATCTGGCCTTCGTGTAACCAGTTGCCATAAAACTGTGCCAATTGATCTTTCCAGTTCAGCTGCCATTTTGTAAGCACATGTTTTTCTAATGCATGATGGGCTTTCAATATTACCATCGGAGCAGCAGCTTCAAAACCTACACGGCCTTTTATTCCAATGATGGTATCGCCAACATGTATATCTCTGCCTATGCCATACGGTCCGGCCAATGTTTGCAAATATTGAATAGCTTGTGAAGGATGGCTGAATGAATGTTCATTTATGCCTTTTAATTCTCCCTTTTCGAAATGTAACACTACTTCTTCACTGCCTGTATTAGTAACCTGCGTTGGCCATGCTTCTTCTGGCAGTACACCTTTGCTTGATAATGTCTCTTTACCACCTACACTTGTTCCCCAAAGTCCTTTATTAATGGAGTAAGCCGCTTTTTCAAAATTCATTTCAACACCTTTTGCTTTCAGGTATTCTATTTCTGCTTCGCGGCTAAGTTTTAAATCCCTTATTGGAGTAATGATCTCTACACCGGGTATCATAATATGAAAGATCATGTCAAACCTTACCTGGTCATTACCGGCACCCGTGCTTCCATGAGCTACAGCGTCAGCCTGTAATTCTTCTGCATAAGTAGCTATATGTAAAGCCTGGCTAAGCCGTTCTGCGGAAACACTCAATGGATACGTATTATTTTTTAATACGTTGCCATAAATAAGATATTTGATGATACTGTCATAATAGCTTTTTACTGCATTGACGGTTTTGTGCGATACAACACCCAAAGCATAAGCATGAGCTTCTATTTGTTTTAACTCATCTTCAGTAAAACCGCCTGTATTGACAATGATGCTATGTACTTCGTAGCCTTTATCTTCCGTTAAATATTTTACACAATAGGAGGTATCAAGACCACCACTGAAACCTAAAACAACCTTTTTAGCCATCGTATTAAATTATCTGTTTTTATAAATGGAAGAAATGATGAAACAATGATTTGAGCTTGCTTCCACCACCGCCACTATTATTGTTCTTATCTTTTTTCATAAATGGTCTTAGCAGTTTCCATTGTTTGAAACGAATCAACCGTTCAAAGCCTTTCGCATTTTCTTTGAAATATTCTTTGGTTTCTTCAGGTTCATAATGGTCTTTGGGATCAAAAAGCATAGCTGTGCACATGCAATTCTTTCGTTCCTTGCTCATCAGTATATCATAGTTGACACAGCTTTTGCAACCAGCCCAGAAAGCTTCATCCTGTGTAAGCTCTGAATAGGTTACCGGTTCATAACCCAGGTCAGAGTTGATCTTCATAACAGCAAGGCCGGTGGTAAGTCCGAATATTTTCGCTTCAGGATATTTTTGCCTGGAAAGATTGAATATTTTTTGTTTGATCGATTTGGCTACGCCACTTTTCCTGTATTCGGGAGAAACGATCAGGCCACTGTTAGCTACGTACTCTCCATGGCTCCAGGTTTCGATATAACAAAAGCCTACCCATTTACCGTCTTTAGTTACGGCGATAACAGCTTTACCCTCGTCTATTTTCATTTCAATATATCCAGGGCTTCGTTTGGCTATGCCGGTACCCCTGGCTTTGGCCGAGGATTCCATTTCATCAGTAATGATGCTTGAATATTTTTTATCATCGTGGGTTGCTACCCTTATGATGATCTCTTGATTGTCCACGTTAAAAAAATTGAATATTGTCGGATGACCAGTCCTGATACTTTTTTTCGGTGAAAGATTCACTGACAGGGGCCGTGGTAAGGGGTTCGTCCTGTCAGCACACAGGGCGGCGTCGTGGACGACAGAAGGTAAACAGATCGTAACCCACAGCATACACACCACTTGTAATGGGTGCATGGAATGCCATTTGCTTCGTATGTGTCAAAATATTACTCACGTTTACAAACAAATTGTAAATTGAGGCACAAATGTATAATTTATATTGATTTAACGTGTAATTTTTTTGTTATAAATACTGATTATGCAAGAATTAAAAGTAGAAGGCAAACGGAAGACTTCCGGAGTGAAAAAAGTTTTTCGAACGTTTGTTATTATTTTGATACTTGTATTGGCAGGATATATCTACTGGAAATACTATTATCCCTATACAAGTGATGGAGTTAAGTCAGGTTATTTGAATTTTGCGGTGCGCAAAGGTCAGCTCTTTAAAACGTATGAAGGAAAACTGATCCAGGAAGGTATCCGCAGCAAAACAGCTGGAGCTATACAATCCAATGAGTTTGAATTTTCAGTTAAGGATAAAAGAATATTTGATGTGCTGAAGGTGAATAGCGGGAAGATTTTTGATCTGCATTACAAGGAATACAACGGAGTTATTCCCTGGCGGGGCAATTCAAGGTATATCGTAGATAGTATCATTTCAATGCGGGATCCTGAAAACAGGTATTAGCTGTTGCCTGCTAAAAGAAGAAAGATAGCAGGCCGCTTATGTATATCAATTTTTTCTTTCTTCCATTCCGCAACTGTTTTCGTTTTTATCCATTCTTTTTCTCCAGTTATGTCAACAGCTATGCAAAGCCTGGTAGAAGGATTGCAGGTTTTTAGTATTACTTCTATCAATTGATTATTGCGATAAGGTGTTTCTATAAATAGTTGGGTGCAGTTCTTTTTTTTGGATTCTGTTTCCAGTTCTTTAATAGCCTGCATCCGTTGTTGATTATCAATGGGCAGATAGCCGGCGAAATGGAATTGCTGTCCGTTCATACCACTAGCCATTAATGCCAGGAGTATTGAGTTGGGACCAACCAGCGGTTTTACTTCGACATTCATTTCCTGTGCTGCTGCTATCAGTAACTGGCCGGGATCTGCTACACCGGGGCAGCCTGCTTCGCTGATAATGCCGATGATCTTTCCTTCTTTCAACTTTTGCTTAAAAATGCTGATGGCTTCTTCTTCCGCTTTGTGAATAGTAAACCATTCGTAATTATCAATTACCATCTCTTTCCATAATTGCTTCAGGAAGCGGCGTGATGTCCGTTCGTTTTCTACAAAAAATACCCCGCATTTTTTTATGGTATCAGTGATATAGGGAGGAATAGTATGAAGACCATTTTCATCCAGTAAAGAAGGGATCAGATAAACAATGGCTTGTTGCATGCAAATTAGATTACGTTTATAATACTAAACCTGATTTTTTCATTAAGACACTAAACTCACTAAGAACAAATCTTTAACCTTTACATCTTTGTGTGATAACATCTAACTTTTTACTTTATGTACAGTTAAGGTAGCTGCGATAATGGTATAGGCAGGTGCAAAAATAATGAGGGTATGCATCAGATAAAACAAAAAACCATTGCCAATAGCCAATCCTTTATGACGGCCTACAAATTGAATACTTTGATCAGTTGTAAATTTATTTCGGGCGAAGCCATAATCCAGCATTGAGAAACCAAAGTAATAACATTCCACAACTAAAACGATCAGCGGTGTGACCCAGCCTATAACCGGAACCAGTGATAAAAGAATAAGACCAAGCAGGTAGATCGTTTGCCAGCCACAATTTCTCATAGCTATATAAATGCCCCTGGCCGCTTCTGATTTGATGTCGGACCATCCAGGAGCCCCTTCATTATCTTCGATAATTAATTCTGTTTTCCTGCTCAGGTAAGCAAAAACAGGTGAGCCGATAATAAGGCAGATATATTTAAAAAAAGAAAAATAAAACAACAATAACACCAGCCAGAGTATAATCCCTGTAAAGGTGAAAAGAAACCCAAGCAAACTATTTTCAAATTTCTGTATCCAGTCGCTAAGATGCATGATATGGGTAAAATATTCAATAACGGCTGTGGCAGATTTGCCAAAAAAATACATAGCCGTAATAAATAAGATGGTATAGATAAGACCTGGAATGAGGACCCATTTCCAGAGTTTATGCTGAGAAATAAAACGATGAGCTTCGCCCCAGGATTGGATTGTTATTACTAATTCTTTAAGCAAGACCGGATTTTGAGATGGTAAATATAATGGTTTAAGATACAAAGGACAAGATATGAGAGCCGTGATAAGCAAAGACAATTGACAATAATTAATCTTTGGTAACTTGTAACAGGCAACTGAGTACAATATGAAAAAACTGGAACTTGATTTTTACGGAAGAGAAAATGTTTTACAAATAGCTGAAGAATTGATGGGGAAACTATTGGTTACGAATAAGGCGGGTATTATTACTTCGGGCCGCATTGTGGAGTGTGAGGCTTACGCCGGTGCTCCTGATAAAGCTTCGCATGCATTTGAAGGAAGAAGGACCA
>CAMLEX010000420.1 GCA_946479055.1 uncultured Bacteroidota bacterium
ATTCGGGATTTACTTTTCTTTATCCCAGCATTGAGGCTGCCATGAATAACCTGGTAAATGAAAGATAAATGGAAAGGATTTATCCGAAAATCCCCGGTAAAAGATAATCGTTCGAACTGATGTCAGCATGATTGGGATGCCAAATACTGGTAAACTCTCCAATGACAGCTCTGCCGTTTTCAAAATTCAATTTATGCAGTTTCAGAAGGTCAATATCTTCCTGTCTTACTTTGCGATGCATTGGATGCATCGTGCCACCATTCGTATTGTCACCGGCTCTTGCCGCTGGGTTATATTGATATTCAGCATTCACTAATGTTCCTCTAGGATACATGATGCCCGGAATGCCTTTTCCACGAATATCAAGATTAGTTGGATGATATAATCCTATAGTATGCCCATATTCATGCGCAGCAGTAGTAGAGCCTTTGTATAAATTTTCCAGTTTGAAATAACCGCTATTGCAACCTAATCCGTCAACGAATGAAATATTGCCATGTGCAAATTCTTCGATGCGGAAATAATTATTGCATGGGTTGATGTTTTCATAAATCTCAACAGCGGTTATATCGGGTTGAAATAAAGCGGTAATGCTGAAAACAACCTGGTAGTGATAATTATTTATTTGCACCGTTCCATGTGGTTCATTCCACATGGTTTCAATTTCTTCGCGGATGTTTTCGGTAATGGCAGGGTTGGCAGCATTGCCATACGTGATAATGTGGGAATGAATGATGAGTTGATTATTGATTTGTTGTTCTGCTGTACCCATATGCCCGGTTGGGTCTGACGTCCCCGTCTGACCTTGTTAAGTTAGTTATTCTCTTATTTCAAGAAATTTATAAGCCAGCTCTTTATTGCAAAAAGAGGTTTTTATCTTTCCATTGTAAAATCTGTATGATGACCATTTCCAATCTCCCGGATCACTTGTCAAGCCGGCCGCTACCGGGTTGTTGTGAATATAATGAAAACATTGTGTGAAATAATCTTTGTTAGATAAACCACTTTCTTTGATCGCCACCTCATCTGTTATGCTCTTTGATTTTGTTTTCGGTCTGAATAATGCTCCTGTGCGGTCATTTTGCAGGTTGTATTTGTGCGAATACGCACTGAGCAGTTTTCTGAAACCATTGGTAACAGGGTCAAGCAATAAACCGCCTTGTTTTTTTATTTCTTTGACCCTCGTGTCTGTATGAATAAGAAAATGAAAATGATTTGGCATCAGACACCAGCAAATAACGTGACAATTTGGTAAAATATAGGATTGAAATAGTTCCAGGAAAAAGTGATAATGATAGTCTTCACTGAAAAGTCGCTCATGATTATTTCCCTGGTTAAAAACATGGTAACTGTTTTTAGGAAGAAATTTCATGGTTTAAAAGTTTTGTTTCTGATTTGACCTGATCAAATCAGAATTGAGGTTTCAACCAGGTCAGACGGAGACGTCAGACACACCATCAGACCTAGTTACGAACCGGCTTGCCACTCTTCAACACACTCTGTATCCTTTCCAATGTTTTCTTTTCACCGCATAATGATAAGAAAGCTTCTCTTTCAAGATCCAGTAAGTATTGTTCTGAAACCAGGGTAGGCTCACTCAGGTCGCCACCACACATGACGTAGGCTAATTTTTTTGCTACCAATGAATCATGTTCTGTAGCATAGTTAGCGGTTTTCATAGCATGTATACCAGCATACAAAGCGCCAAGGGCAGATTGGCCCAATACTTTTATGTCTTTACGTTGAACGGGAGCCGTGTAACCGCTATCAAAAATTTCTATCACTGATCTTTTTGCTTCTGCAATTCTGCGACCCTGGTTCATCACAACTTCATCCAATCCTTTTCTATACACTCCAATTTCAAAACCTTCCTGTGCTGATGTTGCCACTTTAGCAGTTGCAATAGTAAGGAATCGATTTTTTAAAGTAATAGTATCCGGTTCATCATTATGCATTTCATCAGAAGCTCTTAATACAAACTCTTTGGTACCTCCACCGCCAGGTATTAAGCCAACACCTAATTCAACAAGGCCAGTATACGTTTCAGCAGCCGGACAAACTTTATCAGCATGCAAGCTTAACTCACAAGCTCCGCCTAATGCCAGCCCATGTGGAGCAACAACTACCGGTATAGAAGAATATCGTGCCCGCATCATTGTATTCTGAAAAAGGCGGATAGCCATATCCAGTTCATCATACTCCTGGTCTATAGAAAGCATGAAGATCATTCCTACATTAGCGCCGGCAGAAAAATTGGTGCCTTCATTTGCTATCACCAATCCTTTATAACTTTTTTCGGCTTTATCGATTGCTGTTTGAATACCACTTAATACATCACCACCAATGCTTCCCATTTTTGTGAACCATTGCAATCCTAATACATCATCTCCCAGATCATATAGTTTACAACTGGCATTTTTCCAAACCAGTTTATCCTGGTAATTGGTCATTACTATGAATGCTTCACCACCCGGTAATGTTTTATAGGTTTTAGTCGCCGGATCATAACTATATTTTTTGCCAGCCTCTACTTTATAAAAAGATTTATTACCAGCAGCAAGCATTTCATCCACCCATCCAGCACATTTGTATCCCGTATCCTTCATTGCCTTCACCGTTTTCTCCACACCCAGTACATCCCAGCTTTCAAAAGCACCGATCTCCCAACCAAAGCCCGCCATCATTGCATCGTCTACTCTATAAATCTCATCGCTTATTTCAGGGATACGGTGGGAGATATAAGAAAACAAACCGTAATGAAAATGGCGATAAAATTCACCGGCTTTATCTTGTCCGGCTACCAGCATTTTTAAACGTGAATACAGATCGTCAATTGGTTTTGCAGCTTCTACAGTGCCAAATTTTGGTTTTACTCTTGGACCATATTCAGCTGTTTTTAAATTCAGGGTCAATATTTCTTTTTCACCGCCAGATCCTTTTGTCTTTTTAAAAAATCCCTGGCCGGTTTTATCACCCAACCAATTATTCTCAACCATTTTGTTTAACCATGCTGGTATAACAAATGATTCTTTTGCTTCATCATTGGGACAATTATCATAAACACCTTTTGCCACTTTTACCAGAGTATCAATGCCTACTACATCCGCTGTCCTGAATGTAGCTGACTTGGGCCGGCCAATGATAGGGCCTGTTAAAGCATCTACTTCATCAATGGTCAAGCCTAATTTGTCAACCAATCCAAAAATCGCCATGATCCCATATACACCAATTCGATTGGCGATGAAAGCAGGAGTGTCTTTACATAAAACCGTTGTTTTTCCTAAATACAGATCGCCATAATGCATCAGGAAGTCAATCACAGCAGGATCAGTATCAGGTGTAGGGATAATTTCCAGCAATCTTAAATAACGGGGTGGATTAAAAAAATGTGAACCACAAAAATTCTTTTTAAAATCATCACTGCGGCCTTCTGCCATCATATGAATAGGAATGCCAGAAGTATTGGATGTAACCAATGTACCAGGTTTGCGAAACTGTTCTACTTTATCATAGATCAGGTTTTTAATATCAAGTCGTTCCACCACTACTTCAATGATCCAATCAACAGCAGCAATATCTTTCATATTATCATCAAAGTTGCCGGTGGTTATTTTTTTTATTACATCTTTTGTATATACAGGCGAAGGATTGCTTTTGACAGCAGCTGTCAGAGCATCATTTACCAGTTTATTCCTTTCGGCAGGCTTTGTACTTTCAGTAGCTTCTTTGGGAACCATATCCAACAATAAAACCTGGATGCCGACACCTGCAAAGTGACAAGCAATCCGGGATCCCATTACGCCACTTCCCAGTACAGCAATTTTTTTGATTGTGCGGTTCATAGACTAAATCTTAAAATTAGTTAGTTAAACAACTATTTAGTGTGAAGTTAAGAGAAAAACATTTGCAGTAAAAGAAATCAGCCCAAATTAAATCTCTTTAAAAATTTAGCTTTTTCGGTAAGAGAGGGTAAGGGTTCTCAATGATTTCATTTATTAAATGTAACCTGTATGGAAGCTGTGTCGTCAGATATATTTTTAAAGCGGCTATAAATGCTGCAAATTTGTCATTACAAAACTACAACAACATGAAACGTACTTTTCTGCTTTCTTTTTTTGGGATACTTATTTTTTCTTCCTGTAACTATGTCGGTGGTAAACGGATTAATGGAAATGGGAATATTGTTGCGCAGGATCGTACCACCGGTAAGTTTAATAGTGTTGATGTCAGCGGGGCTATCAATGTATATTTAAAACAGGATTCTGTACAGCATTCAGTAAAAGTAGAAACCGATGAAAACCTGCAGGAATTTATAGAAATATATGAAGAGAATGGAGTACTGCATATTTCGCCGAGAGATAATTTTAACCTGGATGCCAGTAATAATAAAATAAAAGTATTTGTTACGGCTCCTCATTTCAGAAACCTGGACGTATCAGGCGCCAGTAATATTTATAGTGAAAACAAGTTGACTTCTTCTGAAACATTGGATATTGAACTGAGCGGCGCTTCCGAAGCAAAAATAGATGTAAAAGCACCGCGCATCAATGCTGAGATGACAGGAGCTTCTACAGTAGCTTTAACAGGAGAAACCAAAGATTTAAATGTAGGAGGTTCGGGAGCCAGCGGTGTCAAATGTTTTGATTTGAAGACAGAGAATACAACATTGGATATTTCCGGCGCATGTTCAGCAGAAGTGTTTGCCAGTGTAAAATTGGATATACAAGCAAGTGGCGCATCAGATGTAAAGTATAAAGGTGCGCCATCGATAACACAGGATATCAGCGGCGCCAGCAGTATAAAGAAAGTCGACTAGTTTATAAGCTTTGCAAAGACCCTCGCAAGAGGGTTTTTTTATGCCTTCTTAGTTTTATGGAAGGAGCTATTAATACGGGCGAAGCTGCGGCAGAGAAAATATGAACGATAATATGGCTGGGATATTCAAAAAATGACAGCAAGAATTATAAATTCACATACTTCACCGTAATCTTTATATCCCTATTTCTTCCTTTATCATCCGCGCAGGAAATCTTAACCGGGCCTTCATCTGGAATAAAGAATTGTTTCTCCCCGGCATTACAACTTTTGTAAAATTTATTGTTGATATAC
>CAMLEX010000421.1 GCA_946479055.1 uncultured Bacteroidota bacterium
GTCCCGGCGCTACGATTGCGTGTGCCTATTCATTGCGCCCCAAGCCAGGTGCAACAGTTTCTATGCCGTTGCATTGGGAAGAAGTGAAAAAGGGACTCACGATGAAGCACTTCACGATTGAAAATGCACTGGCGCGGATTAAAAGTGAAGGCGACCTTTTTCTGGGAACCCTCAAAGATGGTATCGATATGGAAAGGGCTTTGAACAAGGCGCAGGAAGCATTCTATAATAAGTAATTTTATGGCTTTGGAAAGGTTTATCGAAGCGCAGAAAGACACCTATACACCCGCGCTGGAAGAAATTAGAAACGGTAGAAAACGTACCCATTGGATGTGGTTTATTTTTCCACAGCTGAAAGGATTGGGCAGCAGCCGCATGGCAGACTATTATGGTGTTGCCGATCTGGACGAAGCAACGCGATATTACCGTCACCCCTTACTAGGCAGCCGCCTTATTGAAATCACTAAAGCTTTACTGCTTTTAAAAGGAGCAACGGCTAACGCTGTCTTCGGATATCCCGACGACCTTAAACTTCACTCTTCAATGACGCTTTTCAGCCTTGTCCCAGGAGTGAGTGAGGTTTTCCAACAGGTGCTGGATGTGTATTTTGAGGGAAAGCCCGATCTGCAGACCCTCCAATTACTCAAGGGCTTTCATTAAAAATAGCGGACCTGCCCATCTGCTCCCTGACATTTCCCAGCGTGTTATTTACGTACAACATTGTAGTTTTAATATTGCCATGCCCCATAAGCCTGCTTAAGGAGTAAGCATCCATACCTGTGCCCGCCATTACACTGCCAAAGGAATGCCGCGAAAGATGAAAATGCAATTTGATATCAATTCCGCAAAGATGTGCTATCCGCTTTAGATGCCGGTTAGCACTCTGGTTGCTGATATATGGAAAAATAGTGTCACGCTCCGGTATACTATATTTAGTGATAATGGTAGTTGCCTTTTCCAGCAAAGGTACCTGGACCGACATCCTCGTCTTTCCCTGACATAAAAACAAGAAACCTGGCTGTACATGGCTTTTACTGAGGCCGGTCACGTCACTAAAGCGCAAGGCCGTGTAACAGCTAAAAAGAAAGAGGTCACGGGTGAGGTCCAGCCCTTTAGGATGCTTTTTTTCTTCTGATGATATATCCAAAGCCTGAATTGACAGTATTTGATTTTCTGAAAGGGTAAGGTGACGCGGAGCGTCCCGTTTCACTTTAAAGTAAGCGTATGGGTTTTCCCTGATGATTTTTCGTTTGAGGCCATAGTTTAAGACGACGCGCAGCACTTTATGATGTGTGCTTACTCCGCCGTCGCCAATGCCTTTACTACGCAAAAAAAGTTCAAAACGTAGTAGAAAATCCTGGTTCACCTTGTGAAGCCCTATCTGACCCTGAAATTCCAAAAGCCTTCGGCGCACCAACAGATAGTGCTTTTTAGTCGTGTCGGTCAAAATCCTAAATTGTGCCTTGTAGCATTCATCAAGCAATGAATAAAAATCAGACTTTGCCGTTTTTCCAAAATGAAACCGTACAATATCGGTCGATATTTCATTGTCCGCCACGACCTGTTGCCATAAAAACTCCTCGATAGCCGCAACTTTTTTATTAATTATGGTATTGCGAATGCCCGATCTAATTCCGGCAAAAATTCCGGGCTTGGAAATCCATTCTTCAGTAGAACCGTTAACCCCTACAGGTATTTTAATTTTTTTTCCTTTAATAGAAACTACAATATAAACCGGGCACAAGTTGTCCTTACGTTTTTTATCTGTGCGTAATATAGCCTTAACGTTGAAATACGCCATAATTTATGATTTCGGAATTTAGCTGCAGGATCGCTTTGGATATAAAAGTAAAGGACTGCAAATGCAATCCTTTACTTTTGGTTTTTCAGGTATTCCTCCACCTTCTCCGGGCTATTGCTGCCTGACGCTTTTACTGCATCAATCAATTCCTCCCTGCTTACCCCAAATTTCTCTGACCAGTATTGCACCTCGTAATCTTCCGAGGTGCTGATACGGTCACGATCTGGGCTTCCTGTTTTTGATGTATTATCGCTCATGGCTTTAATTTTTAGATTAAACACTAATTTAATCTTTCTCAACCACGTTTTCACGTAGTTTAACGTAATCTTAAATGCTGGAATCCTGCGGCGACCATCGCAAGAGTATATGTTCACACAGGACCCACGGATGGGGACTAAAACTTGCATTCACAATAGCTATTTGTTTGAGCGAAAGATGGGTTGAAGCCTCAAATATTAAATGTATAAATCAATCTATCAGAACGACTCTGAGGACAGTCTTCTTAAAAAGGCTAACTATTTTAAAGGTAACCCTCAAAATCAGGATCAAATTTGTTTGCCCACGGCAAACCAGAATATTGGTAGTCAACGGCATCTATACGGATAACATCATTACCAGTATCCATATAAGCAGCAAGTTTTGGATCGAACAGCACCAGGTTATATCCCTTTCCGACAGAGCTATTAAAATAAATTCCGTCAAATCCACAATTACGTACACAATCGGCAATGAGCTGGGTGATGCTGTACTGTGACCTGCTGTTTGGCGGTATTACCCTTTGTATCATTTCGCTAAGCGTATTAAGCCGTATGTAGTCTTTAAGTTTTTCATCAGTCAGATAGTAGTTGAGGAACTGGCTATCGGACAGATCATACACCTTCACATCACGCTGTAATGAAAACTGCGCAAGTGAAATGATTTCGCCCGGATGAGGCCGTATTTCTGCAACCGATGTATAGCTGTCGGTAGCACAATACAAATAAGACACCCCCTGTCGGTTCAGGCGGCCTTTCTCTGCTTGCTGTATAGGAGGCGCACCAATATTTTTCCCCATGTGCGGAAGGTATATTTCTTCACCTTCCCATCCACCTCCCAGGACTGAAAAACGCTTTTCGGTATATCCGCTTCTGGCACGATAAAAAATTGTATCTTTTTCAAAAGTCAAAGTGCATCCGTCTTTATAATAAGCTATATGGTCATGCAGTTCTGCTTCAAGGTTGAAATAGTTTTCGGTATTTAACCGATGCTCAATGTCGCGAATGCCGTGGTGAAAAGTAGACTTTATAGCCCGTAGTGGCATATTCATCTCCCCCTCCCAGTAACCTGCAAAAAGGGATACACCTTTATCTTCATCCTCATAAACTTCAGTTGCATCTAGAGACGCTATCAGTTCCTCCACTACTATGGGATCTTTTATCCTGTCTCTGACAAAAAATCGGTCTAATTCATTCTCGAGAAAATCGAAAAACTGCTCACCGCCCAGGTGATCATTATACTCCCATTCGGAATAATAGTAGCGGATTAACGCTTTGACCATCTGGCCAAACTCGTTGGTGTTCACATCCATAACAATGTTGTCCTCTTCACATCCCTGGCACCTGCCTTTGGCACCCTGATGTACAACCAGTTTCTTTAACATGCTTTCCGCTATGCAATTACTGCAAATAAAAATCTCATCCATACTTACTTATATGATCTGTAATACTACCTATTACCAGTCTCCTGATTCTTTAAAATATTCAACACCGTTAAAAGCGGCAATCTTGGCCTGGTCAATTGTATCAAAACTTTTCACCCCTGTAGTTTCATCAATCATTACTTTAAACTTACCTTTCTTCTTATCAGTAAAAATTACCAGTAAATGCCCCTCAATTTTTAAATAAAGGTTGCCTTTTTTACTCAGCTGCCAGTTTTTTCGCGACCAGTTTTTTCTTCTGCTCGCCTTGTTACGCAGGTCTTTTTCCCTCTTTGCCGGATTGACATAATCATTCGTCATCTTTTCAGCGCACATGCAGCCAACCCTGAATTCTTCATCAATTTCTGTATGTTCAACGATATGTACGTACCTGATCTTTTCATTCCCGCACATCATACAGGTTTCGTAATCGGTTTCATCTTCCCGCTGCCCGTCTTCCCTTACATCTATTACGTCTAAAAGGCTCCAGCCCCTGTGGGGTATACCGGATTGTTTCCAGAGATTCGCCATAACATTGCATTTAGTCAGCATTAAAATTACCGAAAAAATAAGAACTCTCGCAGGATTGTTTATAGAAGTGTGAGTCTCAATTTCCAAGGCGAAAAGGGATAAAAAGGCAAGCGAAGTTATCGTACAGGGACATGCTGCGCGCGCATAATGGCCTGTGGCCACCCCCTGGGACTTATAGCGCTCCGCATGCCCCCGCACACTTCAGGGCGGCTTTCTTTTTTTCCCTTTTTTCTTTTGGAAATGTTATGCGGGATTTAGGGAGCAGATGGTATAAAATGTCAAACTAAAAAATTTGAAATCATGGAAATTACTGGACGAGTGACAGCCGACGCGATAGTGCGCAGCCTGTCAGGAGACAAACAGGTCGTGAATTTTTCTGTAGCAGTAAACGACAGCTACAAACCAAAGGACGGGGAGCGTGTGACACACACGGAATTTTATGACTGTTCCTACTGGATTGGTGCAGGTATCGCCCAATACCTTACTAAGGGGAGCATTGTGGAATTATCAGGGCGGTTGAGTACCCGCGCATGGATAAATGCCGAGGGGGAAGCAAAAGCAGGGTTGAACTTCCACACCTCGAAAATAACGCTGCACGGTAGCGGGGTAAGTACTAAGGTGCAGGCGCAGCAGCCTGCCGCAATGGAAGTTCATGGAACGCAGGTAAGCCCTGACGGGCAGCACGATGACCTTCCCTTTTAATTTGTAAAACTTAAAAATCAATGTTATGGCACATAACCTTAATTTCAATGAACAGACTGGAAAATACTCTTTTTTCAGCGTAAAGGAAAAAGCATGGCATACCCTTGGGCAGGTCGTGCAGGAATATCCGACCTCCCGTGAGGCAATAGCGCATGCAGGACTGGATTACAAGGTGGTCAAAGCACCGCTCTTTGCAAAGGGAAGTGAACCCGCAATTGACTTTGCCGTACCTGACCAGTACGCCACCATGCGCACCGATACCAACGCCATATTCGGGGTGGTAGGCAGGGATTACCAAATCGTGCAGAATGCCGATGCGTTCGCCTTCTTTGATGCAATAGTGGGCGGCGGGGAGGGTATCCTGTACGAAACCGCAGGGGCGATTGGCAAC
>CAMLEX010000422.1 GCA_946479055.1 uncultured Bacteroidota bacterium
ATCCGCGGTCGGTAAAGATTTACCTGGTTGTTACGAAACTCCCGGCCTCCGGGTCTGTTTGATTCCCTGAAGTTTACCGGCCTGATACGTCCTGCATATCTTTCCGCATCATTACGTCGTGGGCCATTTACATATACATTATTCCGGTTGCCATAATTATTGATGATCGTGGTATTGTTGATGATCGTGGTGTTTCTGCTCCTGTCAACATAATAATTCCCAATATGACGTGAATTGATATAACGTCTTGGTGCAAAACACCAATAATCATATGGCGGATTATAATTACTAAAACCAATACTTATACTGATCCCTGGCCTGATCGGCGCCCATCCATAATAGTCGCCACCGCTCCGCCAGGATACCCATGCCGGAGCCCAGTCGTAACCCGGAACCCACATCCATCCGTAATAAGGATCATGAAACCAGCGGCCATAGTGAAACGGCGCCCAGCCCCATGAATAATCGGATACCCATATCCATTCATATTCATCAGACCATACCCAATGTCCTCCTGATCTATACGGTTGAAAATCTGGTCCCATATCCGGCGCCCATACATATCCATATTCAGGATATTCTATCCATTGACCATAAGGGCTCAGTTCATCATAAAATGTTTGATAAGAAATACTGACATCAACTCTTTGAGCTGATACTGTATTTCTTACTGAACTGAATAGCATTACGGATAATGCCAGGCTGGTTATTGTTAAAAAGCGTTTCATGTGTATATTTTTTGTGTTATTTCACCACATGGAATTCGTTATAAAAATTTTCGTCAGTGTTTGTTTAAATTGCCCGAAAACTTTTATGTCTCATTTCATGTAAGAAAATTTAATTGTTTTCAGTAGCACGAATTTGGTGATCAAATTGAATTGAAAATTGGTACCGTAAATATGAGCTATTAATATGCCATGTAGTTGCACCCCATAGGCTTAGAGCCCATAGTTGTGAAAATATTTGCCAAAAAATTTTAACAGATGTATTCGTAACTTCAGATTCTATAAAAATAAAACATATGGATCAGCGAATTATCAACTTGTATGATGAGTACACGCATAAGCCTCTTTCGAGAAATGAATTCCTGGAAAGGCTTGCCATATTAACCGGCAGTACTGCTGCAGCATTAGCGATATTACCGATGATAGAAGTGAATAATGCTCACGCTGCTGTTACTCCGGCTGAGGATCTGTTTACAGAACGAATCAATTATCCTGGTGTCACTGGAGATATGCAGGCTTACGTGGCAAGACCTAAAGAAGAAAAGAAATATCCTGTTGTTGTAGTGATACATGAGAACCGCGGCTTAAATGCCCATATAGAAGATGTAACCCGTCGGGCAGCTAAAGCGGGTTATTTGGTTATTGCTCCCAATGCCCTTTCTCCATTAGGCGGCACTCCTGCCAATGAAGATGAAGCAAGAGCAAAATTTCAGCAACTGAAAGCAGAAGATAGTTTGCAAAATTTTATCAAAGCATTTGATTATCTGAAAACAAGAAAAGATGCCACTGGAAATTTTGGTTGTGTGGGTTTTTGCTGGGGTGGTGCAATGGCAAATAAGCTGGCCGTTAATGTTCCTTCATTGAAAGCTGCGGTTGCTTTTTATGGCATGCAGGCCGATATTGCTGATGTTCCTAAAATAAAAGCGGCAGTACAACTTCATTATGCGGGACTTGATGAAAGAATAAATGCGGGTATGGCTGCTTATGAAGAGGCCTTGAAAAAAGCAGGTATTACGTATGAACAATATGTATATGAGGGAGTAAATCATGCTTTTCATAACGACACAGCGACAACCCGTTATAATGAAGCTGCTGCGAAATTAGCCTGGCAACGTACGCTCGATTTCTTTGCAAAATATCTCAAGTAGAATAGTTCGATTGTTTGAGGTTTGAAGTTTGATGTTCTTCAATCTGTGTCTCTCTTATATAAGAAAATTTTCAATTTTCACGATAACTTCAAACATCGAACCTCAAACAATAGTGCTTAAACTTTTACCTTCGCTGCCTCGTGCAACTGAAAGATTATTATAGCATATTAGAATTACATCCATCAGCCACCAGAGATGAAATAAAAAAAGCCTATCGCCGGTTGGCTCATCAATATCATCCTGATAAAAAAAACAATGATCCTTACGCTGCAGCACAGTTTTCAAATATTAAAGAAGCCTATGAAGTATTAAGTAACCCGGTAAAAAAGGATCAGTACCTGCAGCAGCGCTGGTATACCCAAAGTATTGGCAAAAAAATAAAGAAGGAAACTGTAACACCGGTTACTATGCTCAAACAAATGCTGGAACTTGACAGGTACGTTTCAAAATCAGATGTACACAGAATGTATCATGAAGGTTTATTCATCCATATAACTACGATTCTTTCGGATGAAAATATCAACACACTGAATCATTTTAATGACCCCACAATTAATAAAAAAATTATACTTATCGCACTTAAAATCGGTAATGCCCTTTCTTATCGTTTTGTAACTCCATTTACCGAACAATTAAAAAAAATCACTATAAACGATGACTCGATCAATAAAAAAATTGAAGAGTTCATACGTCAGCATAAACAAACCAATTATTGGGAGAAAAAGAAAATCTGGGTTATTCTTTTTATAGTTCTGCTTATCTGTCTTGCAATTTTCTTTGCGGGTGAGTGATCAGGATCCCCCACCAGAAAGCTTATTTTCTATTGTATGCATCATATTGGATATAGGGCCTTCCATCTTATTGGTGCGGTCATCCAGGGTATCATCTTGTAATAAATCTCCCAATTGCATGGCGGCAGGTAAGTAAAGAAGAATATTATGGCGCTGTCCCTTCATGTAGGTTTTAATCTTTTCAGCCTTTTCTTTATCGCCTGCTGATTCGTGTATAAGTTTTACTGCTTCCCTGGCAATTCTTTGCATATGATCTTCGGCCTCTTTAACGGAAGTATTTGAATAGTGGGCAACTTTATCCACAGCTTCGGATTGCTTTCCCTCATAAATCAGTTCCAGCCAATTTTGTTCCGTATCTTTGGAAATAATATAATTAGCTCCATTATCAGAACGTGTGAACTTAACCAAACCGGCCAAAACAGCAGTTATAGCAGACTGCCCTAACTTTTCACCGGAAGAAAGAGCAGCAAGATCTTTAACTTCCTGGCTATTAGGATTCACTTTTTGCAAAGGCGGATACCCAAGATTTTTTTGGATAGCTTCAACAATATTTGAGATCATGGCTTCATTTTTTAAATAGGGTAAAAAAACTATGCCACAAATAACGGAAACTAATTCCTTTATTATCAACTATCAGCAGCGTTTTCATCATTATAATACCCCGTGTACGTTATCTTTGCCGCATGCATTATGTTTCTGTAGAGAATCTGACCAAGAGTTATGGTATACAACCCCTTTTTGAAAATATTTCCTTTCACATTGAGGAAGGTGATAAAATAGCCCTTGTGGCAAGAAATGGATCGGGAAAGTCTACACTTTTAAAGATATTATCCTCCAAAGAATCAGCTGATAAGGGAACTGTCTGGATCAATAAAGATGTAGATGTAGCATTATTTGAACAGGAACCTGTCTTTGATGAAACAAAATCTATTCTTGATAATATATTTTTTCATAACCACCCGGTGATCAATGCTATCAAAGAATTTGAGGCTATCGACGAAAATACCGATCCCGATGTATTAAATGCTGCCATCATAAAAATGGATGACCTGGGAGCCTGGGATTTTGACACCAAGGTAAAACAGGTATTGGGCAAACTGAATATTCATCATCTTCATCAGCCTGTCAACTCATTGAGTGGTGGCCAGCGAAAAAGAGTAGCTCTTGCCAAGACATTGATAGATATCGGTTTTGAACACAAACATGTATTGCTGATCATGGATGAACCTACCAACCACCTGGATGTAGAAATGGTGGAATGGCTGGAAAATTATCTGAATAAAGAAAATGTAACCCTGTTGATGGTTACCCACGACCGTTATTTCTTAGATGCTGTTTGTGAAGAAATATGGGAGATGGATGGCAGCAACCTGTATGTATACAAGGGGGATTATCAAAATTACCTGGAAAAGAAAACAGCCCGTATAGAAAGCGAAACCGCCAGTATTGATAAAGCTAAAAATACATACCGCAAAGAACTGGAATGGATGCGCAAGCAACCCAAAGCCCGTACTACTAAAAGCAAAAGCCGGCAGGATAATTTTTATGATGTAGAAAAAAAAGCAAAAAAGAAAATAGAAGACCAGCAGGTAGAACTGCAAATGAAAATGAGTCGCCTGGGAGGAAAGATCATTGAGTTGAAAAAAGTTTATAAAAGCTATGGCGAAAAAATCATTTTAAAGGGATTTGATTATACATTTAAAAAAGGCGATCGTATTGGTGTAGTAGGTAAAAACGGAGTGGGGAAATCCACTTTTATCAATATTCTGCAAGGCCTTGAACAGGCTGATAGCGGCAAGATCAATACAGGAGATACAGTGATCTTTGGCAACTATTCTCAACAGGGATTAATAGTGAAAGAAGACATGAGGGTGATAGAATTTGTAAAAAATATTGCCGAGCATTTTCCTTTAGCCAGCGGTGGTTCCTTAAGTGCCGCTCAATTTTTGCAACTTTTCCTTTTTGATCCCGACAAACAATACACTTATATCAGCAAACTGAGTGGTGGTGAAAAAAGAAGATTGCATTTACTTTCTATCCTGTTCAGAAATCCTAATTTCCTGATACTGGATGAACCTACCAATGATCTTGATCTTCCAACTCTCGGAGTACTGGAAAATTTTTTAAGTGAGTTTCCCGGATGCTTAATGATCGTAAGCCACGACCGTTATTTTATGGACAGACTGGTAGATCATCTTTTTGTTTTCGAAGGCAATGGGGTGGTAAATAATTTTCCGGGTAATTATTCTCTGTATCGGGATTGGCTGAAGGATCGAGAACAGTCACCAGTTACCGGTTCCCTGTTACCTGTAATGCAGAACGCAGCGTATGATACTGAATACAAGCAACCAGAAACCGGAAACAAAAGAAAACCCTCTTTCAAAGAAAAAAGAGAGTTTGAATTATTAGAGAAAGAAATTGCGGATCTGAC
>CAMLEX010000423.1 GCA_946479055.1 uncultured Bacteroidota bacterium
GCCGGTTGTAGGCATTGATCAGCCCAATGGCGATGGTGAGGGCCGCCAGCTGCTTGTCGTCGAACCTGGCGGAAGCCGCCTCGAAATCCACGTCGGGAACGTGCGTTTCGGCGACCAGGGTCACGGTTTCTGCCCAGGCGAGTGCGGCACGTTCACGGTCGGAGTAGAAAGGTGCTTCACGCCAGGCATCCAGAACATAAAGGCGTTGCTCGGTTTCTCCCTTAGTCAGCAAATCTTTTGAGTGCATATCAAGACAATAAGCACAACCATTGATTTGCGACACCCTGTAATAGATTAAGTTCAGCAGTGATTGTTCAATTGGCGATTTCGCCAGGTAGATTCCTAAACCATACAATGCTTTCATCGCATTTTGTCCTTTTTCGAAAACATTAATTCTTTGTTCCATTTTTTTGATTTTAATTGTTATTGATGTCTGCCTGCCGGAAAGCAGGTTTGAATTATACCTCAATAATGATTGAGCTAACAGAAATTGGACAGGTTTAGAAAACTTTTTTTAATGAAAGATGATCCTGACTTTCAATGCTATGGTTGCCTTTGAGAAAAAATGTCGTAATCCCCCTTTTAAATGGCCGTATTTGCCACCCTTGATTTTTGCATATTGAAATTAGGTTTGCTGAGAAAATCAACAACACTATTACTAAAAACCAAACACTATGACAAGAAGTAAAATTTTAAGCAGAAACAACATTCTTTGTCAATTAAAGAGAAATGTTTTTATCACTGTTGTAGTTATGTTCATCACTTTACTATCAGTAGGGGTAATGGCACAATCATCTGGCTATGCAACCGTCAATGGCTTAAAAATGTATTATGAAATACATGGCAAAGGCCAACCACTTATACTATTGCATGGAGGATTGGGCTCAACAGGCATGTTTGGCGCCAACCTGGAAGCATTGTCTAAAAACCGCCAGGTAATAGCTATGGACTTACAGGCACATGGGCGAACAGCGGATATTGATCGTCCATTTACTATGGAAGGAATGGCTGATGATGTTGCTGCACTCATGAAGCACTTGAATATTACAAATGCAGATATCGCCGGTTATTCGATGGGTGGAGCCGTTGCAATGCAAATTATCTTCCGTCATCCTGAAATGGTGCGTAAGCTGGTTATTATCTCCATGCCTTTTAAACGTACGGGTTTTTATCCGGGTATACTGGCACAACAAAACCAGATGGGACCAGAAGCAGCTGAGTTTATGAAACAAACTCCGATGTATAAATCCTATGCTGCCATTGCACCCAAACCCGGGGACTGGACAGCACTTATTACAAAAATTGGCAAACTGATAAAGCAGGATTATGATTGGAGTAATGATATTAAAAAAATAAAAGCACGTACCCTGCTTGTATTCGGTGATGCTGATCTTGTTTCACCCGCACATGCTGTTGAATTCTTCGCCTTGCTGGGCGGCGGCCAGAAAGATGGTGGCTGGGACGGTTCGGGACGGTCAAATGCGAAGCTTTCCATTCTGCCCGGTATTACCCATTATGAAATTTTCAGTTCTCCTTTACTGGCAGCTACCGTTGTACCTTTTCTTGAAGAGGCAGTTGATGAAAAAAAATAATTCGTTTGCATGAAGGCAGTTGTACTGTCTTCATGCATTATAATATGGTGTCGGTGATATCCAGCCCATTTAAAAATTTTACCAACAACGCCTGAAGCAGCAAGTTGCATGGCTTCGCCAAAATGTAAACCAGGCAATGCATCATTGAGTGTACATCTTCACACACCTGTTTTTAATATAGGAGTGTGGTGCGTGGGCACGAAATCCACTGAATCGGCAACCGATTGTTCTTTGGCCATGTCTACGATTATTCCTTTTGAATTATTTAATTCCTGCCATTTCATCCGTTCGCATATTTCCAGCCACAATCTATGGTAGAAACTATTGGCTTTAAATTCTTTCAGCTGGTGAAAGATGGATTCCCTCGTATGGGTGATTAATTCTATTTCCGTATAAAAGGGGATAAAGCTATGGAGAACCCGGTCGGTGTCTTTCCTGTTTTCAAGATAATGTCTATGCAGATTTTTATGAAGCTGTACCATATTGTAAAAGCTGAGTGTCTTATTCCAGACGGGTGCATTCTGTTGCAATGTGTCCATCAGCATGTTATTGCAATACACAGAAAGCGGGGCAGGGATATTGGGGATCAGTAACAGGTCGGCCGCATGAAAAATATTATCATGCATTAGAAAACGTCCGGGAGAACAGTCCATAATACATACATCATAATCATCCTCCACTTCGCTCAGTAATATTTTTATGAGTTCATGATTTGTAAAATTGACAGCGGTCATCCTCGAAGCCTTATTCATAAACTGGTCGGAGAGCAGGGCATCATTACTGATTACGTCTATGTGGTAGCTATCTGTAGATTGGATAACATCGTAAATAGTGATATACCGGTCAAACAACCGGGCATGGGTATTGGTATTATGGTTTTGTCGGTTGAAGAAATAACTGCTGCCACCCTGCGGGTCCAGGTCCCAAAGCATCACACTAAGGCCGTACTTAGCCAGTAAGCAAGCCAGGTTGACGGATGTGGTCGTTTTGCCAACTCCTCCCTTGATATTATAAACTGCAATTTTTTTCAAAGATTGAATCTAATGACAAAACTATAAATGCACTAATAATCAGTTAATTCTTCCCTTCTTCTTCGGGTGGTACAGTAATTATAATTAGTAAAAAACCTATGGCTTATGGGAAGGCTTCGTGAGTATATCCAACTATTTCTTTTTTTCATTTAATAAGCTGACCACGACGTATTCTTTTGATCGATCACTTTAGTAAGGCCGTTATTTGGTTCCGGTAGCAATTCCCTGGTTAATCGTATTGTAAGTGAAGACCTGCTTCAGAATACGGAGTTTCTCTTTTAACTCCTGCCAATCTAATTTTCTTAACGTTTTTTTTTCTGCGGCCGGGTCAATCATAACAATTTCTTCGCGCAACATGAGTTAATATATTCCCGAGTACTTATCATGATAATTCATCGATACTTGTAACATATAACTTTAACTATCCTGAAGAGTTGATAGAAGCAAACCATTCTATTTTTATTCCATCTGATCAATGGAGGGACAAAATAAAATCAGGGACTATAAAGTCAACTTTTTTTTAAGAATGCAAGCAGCTTTCCAGCATGTTTTACAGTCATATAAATAGAAACCGTTCATTGTTTTATTTTGGTTATGTTCTATCAAGAGAGGTGTTTAAGAAAACCAATTATTAAGGCAATTATTTGATCACACCAGGGGTAGTTTTAAAAAACAGGCAATATTGATTTACAAATTTTTATAGGGACCAAAACAAATCAATGAAGTTTACTAAGGGTCATTTATGATCTCCAGGCTTTTTTGAAATCGTTTGAAAACTTAAAAATTGTAAACAATGAAAAAATTATTCAGCCCCGGCTCCGGAAGTTTTTCTGGTGGGAAGCAGTACTCACCGGAGTCATCAACAAACGTTACCACAAGTGCATTTTCACAACCCCACGTTCTGAAACGTAAGATGCAGGAAGAACAATTAACCCATGCTGAGACAGTACAGGCGAGTATATCACCCGTACGCATGGAAAGCTATCCGGATAAAATGGTGCTGTATTTTTGCCCGATGAAGACCATTGAAATCCTTGAGACAGTCGTTGCCGGTGATGGCGGCAATTTACCATCTGAAGTCAGTGTGGAAGGCCTGACAGTTCCTAAAGATTTTCCGCCAGGATTATATACATTGAAAAATGTAGTACTTACATCAAACGGAACCATGCAGGTAATAGCCACAGATAAAACAGTGTGGGAAAAATACACTGAGGAACTTTGTTAAACAACCTATCCCTGTTTTATAATGAAGGGCAACTGTCCTGTATACCACCTTTTTGGTATGCAGGACAGTTATTCTCATGACTCATTATTTTTATTACCTGGTTTCATACATTCTCATCAAATTTAAAATTCTTCCCTGCTTTTATCAAGGTTTGAAATCAGACATTTTTAATTACGCATATCTTTCAACCCCAAGATTAAATACTCATTGGTAGAATTTTCATCACGGGCTCAACAATTGTCTCCATAGTAATTAAGATAGTCCCAGGGATTTCGTTCTTTGTCTCTAATTTTTATGCCATCTGATGATAATATAATCTCTCCTCTTTTTTTAGTAATTCATAAAAGAATAGAATAATAGCGAAAAAAATTGCTGCTATTCTCTATCCTTTTTATTGGGGATTTAAATAAATGACATCAACCGATCCATTTTGACTTACAAAGTAGACTTTCAAATGCATCTTATTAGAAGCAAAATATTCTTCTAACTTGTTAAGAATATTTCTGTACTGCTCAAGGTCTGGCAAGCAAAGACACCACTTTCCCTCATCGCCATTAATAGAGGCAAAAAAACTTATAGGTGAAAAGATCATGTCAACAAAAAAATGTATGACTTCTATAAAACTACTATCATTTTTTCCGACTTTTTTTTCTGTTCCGGCTACTTCCGGAATCGTTCCCCTGATTCCAATGATCTCTTTTGAAAGCAGTTTGGTAGAGACGATAACATTATCAAATTTGAGTAAATATTGTTCTTCAGGTTCGCTCAAGCGAAATCCCTTTTTCTTTAAATAATGCCTGAGGCTGTTTGTTATAAACTGGGTTGTATACCAGTCTACATTCATGGTGGTTGTATTCATAGGTTCGTAATAAAATGATTCCTGGTGGGAAAGATGATTTTAATTGGCGCTAATATAAATATTAAAACACAAGAATTTTACTTTTTTAATAGGTGTGTTTTCCCTGTGTACGAAGGTGACATCCGTGTTCCTTTTATTGAGTATCAAAAAAGAATAACGAAGGCAGGATGAATGCAAGGTCTTTTGCTTTATGGGATCTTTATCCGACTTTTTTAGAAATAGTCGGTGCTCCGCTCACCAAGCATATAGATGGCATTTCCATGCTGTCTGCGATTAGTTAGTGATAGTTGGCTTGCAACAAGCAAACCCGTTGCTGTGTTGCGCATGGATATGTGTGAATGCAAGACATGAATGGCAAACCCAGCGGGACCGCTTACTTATTGGAT
>CAMLEX010000424.1 GCA_946479055.1 uncultured Bacteroidota bacterium
AATGTGCGATAATCGCCTTTCGTTAAAGGCGAGACTGTATAAGTAATTGTTGGACTATCTGCAGCCAAAAGAAAATGACTAAGTAATAAAAGAAGTAAAGGAGAACAGAACCTTTTCATTTGAACAATTTAATAAAAATGTGCTTTCAACACAGTTGGTTGTAATATAAAATTAGTGATGAAAATTACCGGTAAATTAAGTTTTATGATGAATCAGCAGAAACGATTATTGAATTGTATATTCCTCGCCTTGGTTAGTGTTCGTATTTCTTCTCGGCTGAGTATTTATACATAAAGATTCTCAGACGATGTCTCGGCCAGCTATATCTACTTTTATAATGAATTGTGTGGCCGGACTCGCCGTTTCATAAAAAAAATCATCCATCTTTGTTCTTAAGCAAAATGAAGCCGGATGAAATTTATAATCCCTATAATTTTTTTTCTCATTACACTTTCTTCCTGTAATTCAACAGACCACAAAACTTCCACGGAACCAACCAATGAACTGATTCAACGATTCAAGCCAGTTTTAAATGGCGTTTGGGTGCCGGCTGATTACATGGATGATATTACAAAAACAAAATCTCCTTTTAAATCCAGTGAAAAACTGACTTTCATCAGCGAGTTGGTTATTGATACTTCAGGCATTTCAGCGGATAGTCTGAGAGTAGGTACAGCTCTTGGTAACCATGAAGGCTCCGATTTCATCCTTTATTTCAAACAGGGTAAGACACAAACGTCTCTCTTAACGGGCATCACCAACTTTGAACAGGAGTCCGGCTCATATGAACTCAGTTATGAGATCAGTAATAATGATACCACTTTGGCGATATACCATTATGACAAAAATCAAAAGGTTCTTGATAAAAAAAAATATGTGAAGGTTGCTGAAGTTCCTCCTGGCAGTAGCCTGGAGGATGGGTTTCAATATATGGTTAATAAAAAATTGATAACAGGATCATATAAAGTAACAGACAGCGCAGGTATAGAAAGATCAGCCCGACTGACCAGCGAAGGAGCTATTACCGGATTACCGGGCGTCAACACTTATTATATAATTACAGATTTTGTAGCATCTCCTGAAGATAATACGGATAAGATCTGCTTTGACATTCAGACCGATCAGCAAACCTGTTATGCCTTCGAAATTAACAGGGACACCATAAGCCTTTTTAAAGGCCGTGAAGATGAAACAGATACTTTATTTAAAAAAGGCCCTGCATTATATAAATTTGTGAAGCAATTTTAAACGAACTGCCGAAGGCTGATATTATGAGAAATAAATCGATTATACTGGGTATTCTTCTTTCGATTGTTTTTTTCGTTGTAGCATATGTTACAGCTAAATATTTTTTCAGATGGACATTAACATCAAAAGATGTAACATTCATTAGTACAACTTTAACCGACTCGTTTAGGCAAATTTTCTTTTACTCGCTGGTAGTCGGACTTATACCAATTACCATAATTCTTTTGTGGCAGGTAACACCGGTTGTGTCGTTAAAAGCGAGGGTAATTTCTTGTTTAGTGATCATAGCCTCTATTTTTCTTACTGGATTTTTAAGATATCAATGGGTGAAAGAGCTCGCATATCGGTTCATGAAAACCGTTAAAGAAAGATATGTATCTAAAGGAGCTGACATACAACCCATCTTCCCGATTTCAAGGGTGCATATTGAAATTTACATGTTGATTGGGTTGCTTTTAGGATCAGTTATGGTCTATTTTATTTTTCGAAATAAAAAGAAAAATATTCCTCAGTTTAGTTTTGACTCATAGCTTCAAATCTTTTATTTCTCTGCCGAATCTTTATTTGTAATGATTCTTTTTGTTCTTGCAGGGGCTTCTTCTTCAACTACCAGGGCTATGGCAAAGATCCCGCAAAAAAAAATCTGTATACTGGGTGGTGAGGATAGCTTGTTTAATCTGAAAAATTGCTGCATAATTAATCCTTGGGCATGTTAACAATACTTTACGGGTCATTTGCTTTTAGATAAGCAAATAGTTTTAGACTTTGTATGAGCAAAGTTTATAATTGATTTCGTTTAAACATCGGTTAACATTCATCTAAATCAAACCCTATGTCTGCATCTCTACTTAAAAATTTATGTTTTGTCGTACTGCTTGGTTCCTGTGCTTCCTCCTCGCGAAATGCTAAGCAAACTATAAGTAACAATACAATTGATACCGACAGTTCATTACAACCTTCAATAGCTTCAGATCAAAAACCTCAATCGTTGATGGATCTTCCCCAGACTCAGAATGGGGGCTTTGTGCTGGCTCCTGGTTTTTTTGAAGCTGAGTTTAAAACCTATTGTTTGCAGCCGGGCACTCCTGATCCTTCACAGGGAGATGCTTATTTACAGGGGCCCGTAACAGGATACCGGAAGGATATTATAGAATCTGTTTTATTGAACTCAAGAGAAAGACCGGAACTGGATCAAAAGAATATTCAATTGCTGTTGTGGTCGGTGGTGAGCGGTTCCAATTTCAATAAACTTTCTCACCCCGTTCAGGCGGATGCGATGAAATTATTAACTCCCAAACAGGTTTTTACATTGAAAGGCGGAGTGGCAGGTGTTATAAAAACAGTTGCGAATTCATCAAAAATATTTAATGCTGATAATGGCATACAGCACCTTTTTGAAACAGGCATTACTTCTTATGAAAGTTTTGAACGGTTAGCTGTTCTGAATGAACCTTCCCAGATCAGGCGAACAGGTGTAAAATACGATCAATGGTACAAGCAGAAAGAAAATTATTATGTCAGGTATTTTCCTGCCAGTTATAAAAAAGTAAGGATACAGGTTTATGTACCTGATAGTTTGATGGATGCCCAGGGTAAAGTGGATGGTGAATATGTGGTATTTGATCCTACAGGGCAGCAGGCTATACCCGCTTTTACCAATGCACAACGTTTGGGTATCGGAGCACCGGTGTTGGATATTGTCAGAGTTATTATCGAGGTAAACAAAAGAACGACCCCTCCAAAGAAATTGCCTGAGAAAAAGAATACTAAGACTGCTTCCTGAAGCAAATAGTTTTTCCGCTATGGCGAGTGTTCAATAAAAACAACACGACAATATTTATGTTTTTATATTCCGCCAACCGCATGAATCTTATTTCCTTCTGTCATGGTCAGTTCGGTATATAATAATCATTCTGTTGTGTGTCACGCAACAGAATGATTATTTAAAAGCCTTTTCAGATCTTTTGGCTATACAACAAAAAATGAATAGAAGTATCGAAATGTAAGAATGCAATGCAAAAAAACCAGCATTCTGTTTTGTAATTCACTTTCCAAATAAAATGAGTTTTTATTGACTGTCGATCACTGTTTTTTACCGGCTTTATTGATATGTTTTTTAAAATTGAGATAGTCCAGGAAATAAATAACTTTTAAAGAGAAATTGTTATTGTTATCTGAGTCGAGCGTATTGCCCAGGTTTTTGAAATAACCATTTTCTACTTTATTGGTGTTATGCTGTGTTGCATTTTTCCACACAATATTTAAGAAGCTGCCGGGTGCAAACTGCCAGGTATATACCATATCTATATTAAAGAAGTTTACATTCCTGTTTGCATCAGGATGATAGTTTTCGTGTAGCAGCAAACTGCCATCTTGCTGCAGTATATAAAATTCTTTATTTTCAACAGTGCTTAAATAATGTCTTGCACGGAAAGTAATACCCGTCTTGTTGGTGAAACTGTATTTGGCGCTGAGTATATGTTCGATGGTGTTTACTTTTCTCTTGGCAAAGTTTATATCGCTGGTGCCTTCGACATAAGTGTAACCCATATTGTTGTAGCTTGGTTGATAACTGATGCGGTGAGAAAGTGTTAATTTATTATTGAAGCGGAAATTTTGACCTAGCCACATATCCATGGCAAAAGAATTATAGAAATTTATGCTTGACCGTGCGTACAGTTCTGTAAACCATGAATACTTTTTGCTTGAATTACTTTCAAACCATAAACCTCCGCTGATGTTTTTACCTCGTTTAAAAAGCCAGCCTTCTGTTCTTGGCTCGTAAAAATCGTTTTGTTCAAAATTGTAAGTCAAATTCCCTCCGATCCACCACAATTTTTTGCTTTGAATATTTGTATTCACATTTAAACTTGCAGATTGATAGGTTTCGTCTATGGGCGCAATTTTCTTTGAGAGAACACTCAGGTTTGTATTAAAGTTAATGTTGATACGGTTGTACCAGTTTTTCGGTTCAATCCATTTATAACCTAACCACAGGTAATGGTTCAGGAAATTATTGTTGGTGAAATAACCCATATCATCACTACTGTATTTGGTATCTGTTCTTTCCTGCGAGAGACTAAAATTGAAACGTCCGCTTGTTTTGGCTACATGCAGTTCATGACTGAACCCACTTTGTGTATTATTGCCGGGCAGGTATCCGAAACGGTTACTCAAGGCCAGTTTGCCTCCAAGGTTCCCGGTATTCTTTTTATTATTCAATTCAAATAAACCTGCAGTTACATTGGCGTCATAGTCATGGCCGCTGCGCCAGACATTGGTGTTGATCAGTGATACACTCGAATTATTCTTCAGTGTTTGATCAAGTACCAGTGCATTGTAGTTGGTAAGCGGATCGGTAAGTATTTTTCTTTTTTCTTTTGTTGCTGTATTTTCAATAGTGGCATACTGCTCTTTTGTTACAGCGTTTAAAATGCCTATACCTAAGCCATTCTGCATTCTGCCAGAGATCTTTGTTGCATTGATCAGTTTTGATTCCGTAGGATTTTTAACAACGGTTTCATTGCTGTCTATTTTGCTGTACACATCGTATAAACGAATAGGGGATCCGCCAATACGTCTTGAATAAAAAAGATTGCCTTTGCTGAACAGTTCAGTACCTTCTGTAAAGAAGTTCCTGTACTCATTAAACTTTACTTCAAACGGGGTAAGGTTAAGTACCTGGTTATCGCTTTGTACCTGGCCGAAATCGGGTATCAATGTAGCATCTAATGTAATCGCCTGGTTTATGCCGTACTTAACGTCGAGCCCGCCATTTACCTGGCTTGTCCATTTTTTTGCCCCGGTTGATTGCTCGGAAAATGATTGGCATAAACAGAAAA
>CAMLEX010000425.1 GCA_946479055.1 uncultured Bacteroidota bacterium
GTGTTTAACATGTATATCCGTTTCCTGGGCAGGGAAACGATCAAAACAAAGTATGGAAAATTCAGAGCCATCAAGTTCAAACCCTTACTTATAAAGGGAACTATTTTTGAAGGTGGTGAAAACATGACGGTATGGGTAACCGATGACGATAACCGTGTACCGGTCAGGATAGAAAGTCCTATCTCCGTAGGTAAAGTAAAAATAGATATGATGAGCTATGAAGGCCTGCGCTACCCGATGACCTCCCTTGTTAAAAGACGTTAGACTTCTTCCAGCTTAAAAAAATTGTTGGGACGTACACCTCTTTCTGTTTGCTTCAGGTTGCAGCATTCATGAAGCGGATCATGTTCAAAGAAAAGAATGTAATCATTTTCTACAGCTTCTTTCAGGAAAGATTTTTTTTCATTCAAGGTTGTAAGCGGAAACATATCATATGCCATTACATAAGGAATGGGTATATGCCCTTCTGATGGCAAAAGGTCAGCCATGTATACAATCGTTTTGTCTTTGTATTTTATTTGCGGCAGCATCATGCTATTGGTATGGCCATTTACAAATCTTATTTTAATAGAAGCCAATTCCCAGTCTACTGCTGGTAATATTTCTGGAACTATCGTAGCCTTCGTGCTGTCAGCTGTCATCTGTATACTATCAACAAATTTCAATTGACCACTTTCTTCAATCGGTAAAATATTTTCTTTTAAAAAAGAAGCTTTTTCCCGGTCGTTGGGATTTGTGGCCCAGTTCCAATGTTGTTTATTGCTCCAGTAAGTTGCATTTTTAAAAGCAGGAACTAATTTATCTCCTTCTCTTTTTATACTACCACCACAATGATCGAAATGAAGATGGGTAAGAAATACATCAGTGATATCATCCCGGTGAAAACCATATTTGGTTAATGACTTATCCAATGTATCATCACCATGCAAATAGTAATGCCGAAGAAATTTGGCCTCCTGTTTATCACCCATTCCGTTATCAACAAGTATCAACCTGTTTCCATCTTCTATCAGCAGGCAACGAAGAGCCCAGGAGCACAAGTTGTTTTCATCCGCTGGATTGAGTTCGTTCCAAATCACTTTAGGCACTACGCCAAACATGGCGCCGCCATCGAGTTTAAAATAGCCGGTATTGATGGAGTAAAGTTTCATTGGAGTAATATCTTTTTATAAAACAGATGAAGTTTGTTTTTGTTTGGTCAGAGCGCTGTAAAGCCAGATTAGCCCGATAGCGAAAAAAATAATCAGGGATAGAACTGAATTTTTCATGCTTCCTGTAAATTCCTCAATATATCCGAAACTTAATATGCCGATAACCAGGGCCATTTTTTCAGTCAGATCGTAATAACTGAAATAGGAAGCTGTATCCCTTGTTTCCGGCATTAGTTTAGAATAAGTAGACCGGCTTAATGATTGTATGCCGCCCATGACAAGACCTACGGCTAATGCTAATCCATAAAAACCATATTCGATCGGTTGTTGTTCCGGCTGCAGTTCCTTTTGTAAAAAGAGTATCTCACTATCAAGAGAGGCTGTTAAAGATGTATTGTTGTTTTGTTCTGCCTCCAGTTGCTCAGCTTTCAGTTTGTTTATTTTTTCGTGAAATACATGTAATGATTCTGCCGAGGTAGCGGTACGGTAAGCCGCTATGCAGATGAAGATCCATAACAATACAACGCCCATCAGCACCTTGAGATTTCCAAATCTGGCAGAGAGGCGGCTCATAACAATAGCACCTGCTATAGCTACTAACTGGATGAGCACAACAGTAATGATCAATTTACTGTCTTCAAGGTTTAATAATTTACTGCCAAATAAAGTAGCTGCCAGCATTACTGTTTGTACGCCCATACTATAAAAGAAAAATCCGCGTAGAAATCTTTTTAATACTGGCAGGTGTCTTACTTCATTAAATACTTTTTTTACTTCGGTAAAGCCATCTCTGAAAATATTTCCTTTTTTTATTTCTTTCTTATCAGGTGCCGGTAAACGGGAGAAAGCGATTTGGGCGAAGCTTACCCACCATATTCCTACCAGTAAAAAAGTAATCTGTGTGGCTTTGCCTTCGTGGCCTTTCATGAATAGTATTAATGCAAAGCCGATTAATTGCATGACCACACTTCCGATATAACCATAAGCAAAACCTTTGGCGCTGATCCGGTCACGATCCTTGGGAGCAGCTATTTCAGGCAGGTAAGCATTATAAAATACAAGACTTCCTACAAAACCCATCGCCGCCATCATGAAACAAATAATACCAAAAACTAAATTCGTTTTATCGAAAAAGAAAAGCAGGCTGCAACCCAATGCTCCCATATAACAAAAAAAACGCATGAAGTTTTTCTTGTTACCTCTTGTGTCGGCTATAGAAGTAAGAATAGGATAAGAAAGAGCAATCAGGAGATAGGCCGTAGCGAGAACATAATCATAGAGAGAGGAATTAACAAAATCCCTTCCTAAAAGTCTTACCTTATCATTTCCATTAGCTCCTTTTGTAACAGCAATGAAATAAATAGGGAAAAAGGTGGTTGTAATAACAAGATTGTAGACGGAATTCGCCCAGTCATACATGGCCCAACCAGTAACTACTTTTTCAGGAGCCGTTTGCATAAAAAAATGCTTTCAGTAAAAATAGGGATTTAGAGGACTCTAATGAAGCTTGTCATCTATGCACAATGCAGGATATTTATGATTCTAAGCTTCTATAAAACCGGTAAATAATAAAATCAATAGAATAATACCAGCAATGATCCGGTACCAGCCAAACACTTTGAAACCATAGACCTTTAAGTAAGTAATAAAGAAACGGATCGCTAAAATAGCTACAACAAATGCTACTACATTGCCAACAATGAAAGCGATAGTGTTATCCCTGCTTTCTATGATGATTTCATATCCTTTTCTTGTCAGGCCGCTTTGATCCCATTTTTTTACAAATAAAGAATAGGCTGTTGCCGCAAACATAGTAGGCACAGCGAGGTAAAAAGAAAATTCAGCAGCCAGGTTACGGGTAAATTTTTGTTGCATACCGCCAATAATAGAAGCAGCGCTGCGGCTTACACCCGGTATCATGGCGATAGTTTGCCAAATCCCGGTTATAAAAGCTTGGCGATAAGTGATCTGATCGTCTGATTCAATGGTAGGATTATTAAAAGCTCTATCAATAAAAAGCAATATAATACCGCCCAATAGCAACGATACAGCAACAGTTGTCGGGCTTTCCAGCAACGCATCTATCTGGTCAGAAAAAAGAAAGCCTAATAACAGCGCAGGTGTCACGCCAACAATTAGTTTTATATAAAATTGCCAGCGACGGAAATCAAAAAACTTCCTCCAGTATAATACAACTACAGCCAGGATAGCTCCTAATTGAATAGCTACTTCAAACAACTTGGTAAATTCTTCTTTATGAATACCTAAAAATGAACTGGCAATGATCATATGGCCGGTGGAGGAAACAGGGAGAAATTCTGTCAACCCTTCTACTATCGCGATGATTATAGCTTCTATAATGCTCATGAAAAATTTTGAAAATTGAGGATGGATTAATTTGAAAATAAAAAAACCGATTTAAAAACTTGACTCATTTTCAAATTTTCAAATCGGTGAAGCTTCAAATTATTTCTTTATCCTTTCGGTTTTTTAAAAATAGCATAGATCTCTATCACCAGCCCCGCCAATATCAGGATAGGTGCAATGGTAATACGGGTAGTACTATACACTTCATCTTTATTAAAAACGTTGGGATCAGTGCTGGCGCCGCCAGCCATCAGGAACATGCCGATCGTGATGACTACCGCACCGATCGCCATCCACATGTAGTTGTCCTTTGAAAAGATAGAAGGAGTTGTTTTATTTTCAGCCATTGTTATTCAATTTGGATGCGCAATATAGGTGAAAAGTCGGGAAGTGGAAAAGACCGAAAGTCGGAAGACAGTTCTCAAAACGAAATAGCTTTTCACAAATCGGAAAAATTCTTCCGGACTTTCCGACTCGTGACTCCTGACTCCCTTAATACAAATCATCCAGTTTCATCCGCAGGTATTTTAATACACTGCGATGTGTACTGAAAAGGGTAATGCAAATACCCAGGATGATCAGCCCGATAAAAAGTAAAGCCAGCGTTGTATTATCATGTATGGCTTTCATTTCTGGTAACACTCTTTCTGCTCCGAATATGACCAGGATGACGGCCGCAATAGCGATAATACCGCTTAAAGCCCCATTGACGATAGCTCTGACATTCATGGGTTTGGCAATGAACCAACGGGTGGCTCCTACCATTTGCATGGTTTTTATGAGGAAGCGGTTGCTGAACATGGCCAACCGGATCGTATTATCTATTAAGATGATCACTACCAGGGCCAATAGAATGGCCACAGCCAGCAAAATAACACTGATTCGTTTAATGTTGTTATTCAGGTTATCAACCAGTGCTTTGGGGTATTCTACATCGCTAATATAGGTTTGTTGTTGCAGGTCAGCCTGTATAGCAGAAAGTGAATCGCTGTTCATGTATCCCTGCTTCACTTTAAAGTTGATGCTGTTGGGGAGAGGATTTGCGTCTAGTACTTTATCCCAGTTTTCATTTCCATCGCCAAGATATTTTTTCTTGGCAGATTCTTTGGTAACAAATTCTATCTCTCTTACATAAGGTTTTGCGGAAATATAATCCATCAGTGCAGCGCTGTCTTTGGCGTTTACATCGCCACGCAGGTAGGCGCCTACTTCCACATTTTCTTTGAAATAATTGCCAAGTTTATTGGCGTTGATCACCAGCCAGCCAATAATCCCCAGCAGGAATAATACCAGCGTAACGCCCAGGATAGACATGAAATAAGAAGGCTTGCCACGTTTGCCGGAGCTCTTACCTGATTGAGCCATAGTATTGATTTTTTTTGAAATGAATGGGTTGCCGCAAATTTAACGGATTCATCAGTACAATCAGTATTTTTGCTGCCCATTTAAACGATTGTAACAGGTTGATATTGCCATGTGTATAAAAAGATATTTGTTAAAGAAATGTTGAGCCGGCGACAGGAATGCTAGCATCACCTGTTGCGACGCTCCGTTCAGGGTT
>CAMLEX010000426.1 GCA_946479055.1 uncultured Bacteroidota bacterium
AACTTCGTAACCGGAGACAAAATGCTTTTGCAGATATTGATGTGCAATTGCGGCAGCGCCACGACCTTGTTCCCCAATTGGTTGAAACAGTAAAAGGCTATGCATCGCATGAAAAAGAAGTGTTGATGAGGGTAACTGAAGCCAGGACTGCAGCTATGGCTGCAGGATCAATAGATGATAAGATCAAAGCCGAACAACAACTGACTACCGCTTTACAGGGATTGAAAGTGCAGATGGAAGCCTATCCTGATCTGAAAGCCAATCAAAATTTTTTACAATTGCAGCAAGAGCTTAGTGATATTGAAAACAAGCTGGCCGCCGCCCGTCGCTTTTTCAATGGTGCCACTACAGAATACAATAATGCTGTTGAGTCAGTTCCCAGTAATATTATCGCCAGGAATTTTGGTTTTCAAAGAGAACTTTTCTTTGACCTGGGGGGAGATACCCGCCAACAAATGGACGAACCTCCGAAAATTAATTTTTAAATCCCTAACCCCTGGAGGGGAATAAAAAATGCAATACGTTGGATTAGTCAGCCAGATCAGGAAAAATAATACAAACTCTATTTTATTACTTATCGCATTTCCCGCATTATTGCTGGTAATGTGTTATGCTATTCTTTTTTTTACAGGCAACCGGGATGCCGGGCAGACCAACCAATATTTTATACAGCTCATGCCCTTTGTATTAGCTGGTGTTGGTATTTGGTTTCTTATCGCCTGGGCCGGGCACAATACATTTATCAACCTATCTACCGGCGCTAAATCACTGGAAAGAAAAGAAAACAAACGGGTATATAACCTGCTGGAGAATATTTGTATTTCGCAGGGAATGAAAATGCCGAAGCTCAATATTATTGAAGATGATTCCCTTAATGCTTTTGCCAGCGGGATCAACGATAATTCTTATTCCATCTCCTTATCAACCGGCATCATTAATAAATTAGATGATGAAGAACTGGAAGGAGTATTGGCACATGAACTGACACATATCAGGAACCGTGATGTTCGCCTGCTCATCATCTCGATCATCTTTGTGGGTATTTTTTCTTTCTTAGCCGAGATGGCTTTTCGTAGTTTGCGTTTCGCCGGTGGACGAAAAAGTGATAAAGATGGCAAAGGCAGTGGCGCCATCATTCTTATTGTAATTGCTATTACCGCTGTTGCTTACCTGATCTCTATTCTGCTCAGGTTTGGTATCAGCCGCAAAAGGGAATATTTGGCTGATGCAGGGGCTGCGGAGATAACAAAAAAGCCTTATGCACTGGCTTCGGCACTTCGCAAAATATCCCGCGATCCCATGATAGAAGCTGTAGAAAGCAGAGATGTAGCACAATTGTTTATTGATAATCCCAAACCATCTGTTCATAAATCAGCATCCTGGGATAATTTGTTTGCTACCCATCCTCCTATTGAAAAAAGAATTGCATTGCTGGAACAGTTTGTATGATGACGGTTATTTTTGTTAGCAGGCAAAGATTAATTTTATTTGCAGAGTAAGAAATCTATGAAGAATTACCAGGTTGACGCCGAGTCAACGCCATCACAAAAGCCAGCGCTGCTTGTACTCCGAACAATGCAATGTTTTCTGGTGGCTCTGGTAAGTTAAACGATTCAACATCTACAGATCTAAAACGTTCTAATTAAAACGGGCTAAAAAAAATTACAAAGAAAAAAAGTAAATAAAAACTGATGAAAAGAGTATTATTATTTTATTTAGTAGCACAAATAGTTCTTTCAATCATTTTTACGAAAAGTGAATTGGCTAATGACGGTAATTTTGAATTTGGTTTTCCTTTTAGCATGTATAGAACTACCAATGCAAAAACCTTTAATAATCCGACAATCGGTTTTTTATATAAAGGATTTTTGCTGAATTTGTTAGTATTTCTTTTATCTTTTTCTACAGTGTACATTTTAAGAAAAATAAAAAGATAATATTCCTAGCTCTTCGAAGCATGTCGTGAAGCTGAATAAAAAGAAATTAAAGCCGTTGAGCGATCAGCGTTTTTTTTTATTGAATGGATGTCACAGAATATGTACATAGGTAATTGTGATAAAATAAACACCATCCAGTTAACTTAAACGCTATTACCGACTTTTTAAATCCTAAATATATAACGCACTATACGGGCCCCTAAATAAAAAAAGACCCCCTTTTACTTTTGAGGCGGCCTTTTAATCTATTAATTTATTGCTTCGTAGAACTCAGTTGGCTTTGCCAGATTCGGCTGCGAAGTACATACCTTCGAAATAACAGGGTCATTTTCCACATCATAGGAATTCTGTTTGGCTAAGCGTTGATAATAACAAGCTGAATCAACATTTTTCAATGCTAAACTTACAACAGCCAAATGAGCATAGGCTTCCCCTTTATCATAATCATGATATATAGCATTCAAAAAATCCTTTTTTGCAACGCCCAACTTACCCTTTTCGTAGTAAATAAGCCCTCTTTGAAAAATTAGGTCCCCGTAACTTATATCAAAATATTGCTTAAAATAATTGTTTGAATTAACAACATATTTACCTCTCGATTTCATTTTAATTGCGTTCTCAATAAACAAAAGAGCCGAATCATTCTTCTCTTCTATATTATATAAACCCGAAAGGCAATAATTAGAGTAAACACCATTTTCATTTTCTCGGAGGCTGTTAAGGAAATCGGTTTTTGCGGAAGAAAATTCGCCTCCGATCATTTTAAAATAGCCCCTGACTTGAAAAGCTTTCAAACATAGAGGGTTTTGCTCGATTAATTTATCCAAGTTCTCAATAAAGTTTAAAGTGTCCTTTCTACTATTTAGATTTTCAGTTAACGAAAAATATTTCTCTTTGATATCTTGACAAGTAAGTTCTTGTTTGCAAGATGAAAAAATTATTATAATTAATAAACTACTAAGAGAGAGTATGAACCTTACCATAAATTTTTATTCACTTTTATTTCGCCGACGAGTGTCAATTATAACTTTCACAGGCGATGTGTCAGATGGCTTTGTGTGGTTGGGCTGTGGCACTCGCCTCACTACGAAGTAAAGAGAAATAATCCGTAATTTAATAGATGCCTGTTAAAAGAAAGATCCTCACCTGCAATAAAAAAAGGGCCGTTTTTCAACGAGCCCTGGTCAACTTTACAGTTGTGGTTGTTCTACAGTTTTATAAATTTTTGTTTTATCGTAGTTCCATCTTCTTTTTTAGCTAAAAGAAAATAAAGCCCGGGTACAAGTTTGCTGATATCCATTTTCACAATCTTTGAATTCACGGCCAATTGCATTACATACTGACCCTGTGCATTGGTGATTCTTATTTGCTGACCTATCCACCGTGTATCGTAAGATAGATCAAGTAAGAGTTCATTGGATGCAGGGTTGGGATATAATTGTGGATGAGACCATTGAGGAAGCTCTTCAAGCGGTAGCGGAGCCTGGCTAATCAATGGCGGAAGCAAGCCATAAGAGGATAGCATTGCATACCTGGAGCCTCCAACCGCAAAAACGGTTCGCATTCTTTCTTTTTGTCCTTCGGTAAATAAATTAGTGCAGGCATCCTGTGTCAGGTCCATATAATTCATGTACATATCACCATTAGGGTCACTACTGCAGGAGGGCCGGATACCTGATGGACATCCGGGCGTAAAGCCAGCTTGCTTCGGCGTGTCATCTACCCAATCATCGCCGCAATAGCCATCGCCCCAGATATGCCGCAAACCCAGCCAATGCCCTATTTCATGCACGGCGGTTTTACCCATATCATATCCATTTTTAGAAGTTTTACCAAATACATTATAGGCGATTACAATTCCGTCCTCTGCTTCCGGTCCGCCGGGAAAGCTTGAATAACCAGCCATCCCACCCAGGTTGCAAACCCATATGTTCAGGTAGTTCTGTGGATCCCACGCATCATCGCCTGTTTTTGCGGAAGATTTCACCAGGTCATCCGCATTCCATTTGGTAACAGGAGTGTACTTGCGAACAATGCCTGTTGTATTTCTGCGCAGTGGATCAGAAGTTGCCAGTTGAAATTCAATGCCGCAATCGGCGGCTATTGATTTAAAAGCCTGAGGGGTATTCACTGTATCCGCATGACGACGACGAAAAATTTCATTTAATATCTGAACCTGGCTGAATACATTTTCATCACTGATATTTTCCTGGGCGTTGTTATATACTATGTGTACAACTACGGGGATTTTAATAATGGTACCTGTATGTGGTCTTCCTGCTATATCCGACGGGGAATTTAATTTCCGTTGGATAAAGCTTTCTATTTCAGTGATCTTAATTTTTAAAGAAGGATTATTTCTTAGCTGCTGTTCTTCATAATTAAAAGAAAAACATTCACGTTGTGCAGCTAACTGGCTGACAGTTGCCATTAATAGTAGTAGGGTAAAGATGTAATTCCTCATAGCTCAGTAAATCAAGGTGTACGATTAACATGGCAATACATATTGACCATGAGCATTCATGCGGGATTGGAAAAAACAACAAAGGAATTAGAAATAAATTGGTATTCTTGGGGATATGAATTCAGAGGGCGGATACCGGAGATGGTAATGGACAGTCAAATATAGAAATATTAATTAACTAACAAAACTAACTAACAAACAAAATTTTATATCGTATTTTTCCTATGCCTCCGTTCTTTGAATAACGTTTAACAACATCAAAACCAGGCAAGCCCTATTTTTGCACGGCAAGATCCACTACTATCAATAAAATCAATCATGAAGAAAGTTTTGTATGCCGCTGCCCTGGCCCTTTTAGCAGCCTGTACCAATAATAATAACAACCCCGATTCTAAAGATACTAATGGCATCCCGGAGTCTCCGAAACTTATCAGCTATTCTATCGTAAAAACATATCCCCATGATACTTCTTCCTTTACCCAGGGATTGATACATTATAAAGGGAACCTGTATGAAGGTACCGGAGAATATGGCCGGTCGCATTTGCTGATGGTAAACCTTGACAATGGCAAGATCGAAAAACAGGTTTCTCTTGATCCAAAATATTTCGGCGAAGGCATCACTATTTTAAATGATACCATTTATCAACTTACCTGGCAGGAAAAAATTGTGTT
>CAMLEX010000427.1 GCA_946479055.1 uncultured Bacteroidota bacterium
TAAAAACTGTTTTTTTAAAATCCCTGCCCAGTCGCAGGATCAGGCTCCGGACATCGGCAATTCCCTGCGGATCAAGTCCATTCATCGGCTCATCTAGTATGACCAGTTCGGGGTCATGCACCAGGGCTACTGCAATTCCCAGTCGCTGCTTCATTCCCTGCGAGTAGGTTTTTACTTTGCTCTTTGCTCTCTCCGCAAGTCCTACTTTATCCAGTTGATCCATTAATTGTGATTCAGTCAATTTTATCCCACTTAATGCAGCGAAGATCTTCAGGTTATCAAGGGCGGTCAGATATTTGTAAAGGTCAGGACGTTCAACAAGGGCCCCCACCTTTCTCAAAATTTCTTTGCGATGTGAGCGCAGATTTTTGCCGAATATTTCAATTTCGCCTGAGTCAGGATTGATAAGTGTCAGCAACATTCGTATGGTTGTAGACTTACCAGCGCCATTTTGACCCAGGAAACCGTATACCTGCCCGGGATAGACTGAAAAGGAAAGCTGATCAACCGCCTTTATTTCCCCGTCAAAATATTTTGTAAGATCCGTCGCTTTTATAATAGCAGACATCTCAGAAGTTTGCTTTCAAAGGTATAAGGTTTAGGCCGCAACCGGAAATTGCACCGGGGGCCATTATTCCGGTTTATTCTATTTCACCGCACTAAATAAGAAATGGGTTTCCTCATTTCGGTTGTTGGCGCTTTGCATTCACACATACCAATGCGCAACACACAACAACGGCCACCTTCTTTCCGCCTGTGTTGGTGTTCGGCTGCGTTAATGTTACCATAAAGTAGCACGCCGTCGGCGTACTGAGCTTGTCGAAGTATCTCCACTGACCACACGGTATGCCAGAATATTAATATCAGCATGGATTGGCATGATATTATATTTTTCTCTGTGAGGCCGTTTTTAAAACCGGTATTGATCTCAACTATTCCCGTGAACAACTTGCTTTCAAGGAGCATATTTAAGATGTTATTTCTTTTGTTTTCGCTTCACTCCCTGGGGCAAAAGGATAGCGTTTTAAAAATCAGGGGGCATGATCCAAATGAATTCAAAGCCCCCGCCCGTCCGCCCGTGCCTGTACGGACGGGGATGACCCGGTCGGACGGGGATACGGTCTTTCCCGCCTTTATTAAAGTGGCCGCTGATCCACAGCTAAAGGGTAATGGTTTCAAAAATTTTTTGATAGGAAAAAATTACCGCAGCGAGTGGATTGAACCTGTTGAAGTGCCTGTTCTTAATTTAAATACTGCATACGGAGGATTAATTCCTAAAAAATTGGGTGGGGGCAAAGAAACAATAACACTTCGGGTTGAGGACAGTACAGGAAAACAATGGACGCTCCGCACTGTAGAAAAATTTCCAGGAGATGCCCTTCTACCGGGCTTACGAAAAACGGAAGCAGTAAAAAAATTAGTGAAGGATGCCGCATCTGGTTCTTACCCGTATGGGATGTTGTCAATGGGAACTCTTTCCAAAGCTGCCCATGTACCCTTTTTAAAAAATACATTGGTGTACATACCCGATGATCCTGCATTAGGAGAATTCCGATCCAAATTCAAAAACCATTTAGTATTAATGGAAGAAAGAGAACCACCATCATCTATCGCTGAAGGCAAAAAAGAAAAACCCATCAGTACAAAAGAATTAATGTATAAATTGATAATGGACAATACTAATAAATTTGATCAGCTGGCTGTTCTTCGTGCCCGGTTGCTGGACAATTTTGTTATGGACTTTGACCGGCACGAAGCCCAATGGGAATGGTTTGGTATTGATTCAGAAGAAGGCAAAATATATCACCCCGTACCCAATGACCGTGACCAGGTCTTCTACTCAGGGCATGGCATATTATCCAAATTAGTGAGCAGTAAAAATATTTATCCGGAAACGCAGGGATTCAGAGAAAAGGCAAAAGACATCCGCACCTTGAACAGGCCGGCCCGGAATTTTGACCGTTTCCTTTTAACCGGGTTATCAGAAGATGAATGGAGCAGGCAGATAGATGAGTTTTTAAATTCAATGACCGATTCTGTTATCGAATCCGCTTTACACAAACAACCCGCAGAAACTCAGAAATATTCCGCACAGAAGATCACAACCACTCTTAAAAAAAAACGTCAATACTTTAAGGCGGATATGATGAAATATTACAGGTTCCTGGCAACAACGGTTTCGATAACCGGATCAAACAAACAGGAAGAATTCATTATTTCAAAAAAAGAAAACGGAACAGTTTCTGTGGTTGTAAATAACATAGACAGCTCAGGGAATAGCTCTTCAAAATTTTATGAACGAACCTTTGATCCTGTTATTACCAAAGAGATCAGGATCTATGGACTGGAAGGAGATGATAAGTTTGTGATACAGGGTGTAGGATCTAAGATTAAGATCAGGCTGATCGGTGGACCGGGCAATGATGAATTTATCAGTAATGGCAATGCCAGCAAAGTACTGGCTTATGATGTAAGTTTTGAACAAAATATTTTCCCGGGAAATAAAAGCATTCGCAAAAAAATATCAAATGATCCGCAGAACAATAATTATACAAGGTTTGGATTTTTTTACGATAAAAGCTCACCGGGAATATCTCTTGAATATGCTATTGATGGAGGGCTATACATAGGCCCTAAATTAGAAATAGTAAAACAGGGTTTCAGAAAAGAACCTTATAGAATGAGCCATGTGCTTGCTGTCAACAGGGCACTTAATTCTTCATCATACCTTATAAAATATAACGCGGATTTTATCAGACTGTTTGGCAAAACTGATCTTCTGATCCGCAGCGATGCAAAACTACCAACCAGCAGAACTCATTTCTTCGGAATCGGTAATAATACAGTGTACGATAAAACAAAACCGGGAGCGCATAAATATTATTTTGCCCGCTACGATATGGTGAATGTTTCTGTTATGGCCCGTGACAGCATTAATTCATGGTTTCGAATTAAATACGGACCGGTCTTTCAATATTTCAAATTAAGGAGTAAGGAAAATGAAAACAGATATATTTCTACGATTTATCCTCATGGGAACAGTTCCAAAGAACAATACTCAGGCAAATCTTTTGCAGGCGTCGAGCTTGTGTTTGAGATAAATACAAAAAATGATCAGCTGATACCAACAAGAGGCATTGACCTGAATATTTACGGCCGCTCATTAGCAGGGTTAAATAATTTTAGTAACCCTGTCACTGAAATGGGGGGCAACCTTTCACTTTATACTGACTTTATTTCTAAAAAGCATGTTGTGATAGCAACAAGTTTTGGAATAAGCCACATAATAGGAAATTATGAACTGGAACAAGCCCAATACCTGGGATTCAAACAAAACCTAAGAGGATTTCGCATAGGCCGTTTTGCCGGTCGCAGCAGGGCATACAACAATTCCGAGCTGCGATTCATCAACAGTGATTTTAATTTCGGTTTGTTTCGCGGATCTCTTGGCTTCCTTGTATTTAACGATATAGGCAGAGTGTGGTCAGATAATGAAAGGGCAACGAAATGGCATGATGGCTATGGATGGGGCATCTGGATAGCACCTTTGAACAAGTTGGTGATTGGCGCTTCGTTCATGTATTCGAAAGAAGAAAAAAATTTAGCATTGCTCAACTTTGGGTTTCAATTTTAGACAACATGGAATTTATAAAACAGGTAGTATTTTTTTTGCTGATACCGGCGGTTACTTTCGGGCAAACAGTACATATTGATTCAAACAGGATTGTTTACAAAGGAACTGTAAAGCTTGACTCTGTAAATAAAGAAGAATTGTTTGCAAGAGCAAAGAATGCCCTATTCAATAATGTGAAAGAAGATTCAATTGTTACAGACAATAAGGAAAAAGGGAAAATTGCTGTGAAGGGTAGCATAAAGCTTGCCTCTCCCTATCCTATCATAAAAAAAGTTGAATACATTCTTGAACTATCGGTTGGTGATGGAAAGTATGAATATCGTATTGACAGTGTTCATATAAAGCAGATTGAACGGGGCGGGAAAACGATCATGATACATTCCGAAGAATTATTGATAGGCCTGGATGTGACTGTGAGTGGATTCGTACCCGGATCCGGGAATGTAGAAAAGCAGTTGAATGAAATTGATATGAATTTTCAAAAATTGATTGCGCTTGTCAACGGAGATATGAAAGGAATACCGGTAAAAAGATTTCATTAAATCACGTTTCATTAATTATTTTCTAAACTAAACTATAAATCATGAAAAAACTTCAATTGCCTTTTGTGCTTTTTCTTGCATTGATTTTCGCAACCGGCAGTTTTGCACAAGACAGGCAGGATGTAGAAACAGTTATTCAAAAAGCCCATGAGGCTTTTAGCAACAAAGATTACCCAACTTATTTTACGTACCTGGCAGACGACATTGAAGTATTTACAGGAGTTTCAACCCCCTTACTGCATATGGGGAAGACACATTGGATGAACTTCATAAATGGTTTCCGCGATTTGCCTATGGTCACTTACAGGCAACAGCAAAATACCACACGGGTGTATAATGGTACTGCGGCAGTGGTTAACGGGTATTTCGTTTTTACTGTAGTGGGGAAAGACGGATCTGTGACAACACAAAGCGGAAGGAATAGTACAACACTCATTAAGCAAAATGGCAAATGGTTAATTGTTAACTACCATTTCTCACCCATGTTTAATTAAATAAGAAGGAGTTTATTCAATCCCCCAGGATTGTATCCCTGACTATAAGAATGAAATATCTATACCTGTTTCCATAGCGCATGCCTGGAGCGCTAAAAGTTACAACGGCCTGCATTCTGCTGCTATTATCCGAACCTTTCGCCCTGATGTCAATAGTGTCGCCGGTGGCTTGAGCTAAGCCGAAGGATTTCCGCCAATAACACGAATAGCAGAGTTCCCTTATAACTAAACTCAAAGTCTGTTTCCCACCTACCCGGCTTTAAGGTGAAAGAAAAAACCTGCCGGGAACCTCAAACATTCCCTGTTGCCTGATTTTATTTTAATTTACATAATGCTTCAAACTTCCTTGCCAAGGGCTGTTCTGTTTTTACTGTTGCTTTTTCTTGTTGTTGCAGGGCTCTATT
>CAMLEX010000428.1 GCA_946479055.1 uncultured Bacteroidota bacterium
GCTCAAGACGCAAGGGCAAACAAAAGAAACAAGTCGATGCTCCTCCGTTATCTAACGAAGAACTCTTGGAGCGTCATGCCAGGTACTATAAACTTTATTAGCGTTTAATGTAATGTTATTACCTCCTGCCGCCGCAATGCCGTAATTACCTGGGTCAACCAATAAATTATTTTCAACACGCACCCAATTACCTCCATAATCCCCTCCCAGAATACCTCCGCCTGAAAGGCTTGGACCACCTCCCCTGAACTGATTACCAGATATATTTATCGGGCTTCCGCTAGTACCGCTGCTATTGAACATATTAACAAGATCCTCAGGATATGATTCTCCCTTAAAACATTCCCCTTTATTCCCAGTAACACTATTACCTGCTCCTGATACCCCATTAAATTGCACATATTGCCCCCTGGGAAAAGGGCCATGAACGTTAATAAATTGATTATTATTTACCTTTATGCCAGAAGATGACACAGCGTAGACGCCTGTCCGGTTATTAGAAAAAAAGCAATTTTCAATAGTTATATTACTACTACCTTCAATGCTGACAGCTTCGCCCAATGAAGCTCCAAAATAACAATTACGGATGGTTATATTATTACTATTGAAAATTTGGATAATATCACCTAACGGATTTTTAAAAGAAAGATTTTCAATAATTAAATTAGACTGGCCATTAATAATCCGTGAGGACCCTGTTGGTAACGTAAGATAATTTGTTTGGGAAAATGCAAACTGACAACAGCAAAGAAATAAGAATGTTGCATAATAGTTTCGGGTAACGTTACGGGGTGTAACGTAGTTTTTCGTAGGGTACATACGCTTAGGATATTGGATTATAATGCCTTCTGAACATATTGCGAGCAAAGCATATGCCAAAAGGTTGGTCTATCAGTCTAAATAACTTCTGTATCTCATTTCTTGTATTAAATCATTTTCACTAATTCAAAAGATCCGGAAGTTACTCTAATACTAATCTATTACTAATGTTTTTAAAAACCAAGCTTAGGAGGGTTTGTATTTGCTTTTTTTTAAAATTGATAGTATAATGTGAATATTATTTCTATTTTTACGTACTGATAACTACTGAAGAATCCTAAATCGCAGTACTGGTTTTAAACTGGAACTCGCCGTGCCAATTTCCTTCGACATTTCTTATTTGAATTAAACAAGCTTTTTTTAAGCTGGTAACTGACTTTATTATGAAAACTCTTGCACCGATAGCACTTTTTTGTTATAAGCGGTTAGATACTCTTACACAAACTATTGAAGCATTACAACAAAATTATCTCGCAGCTGAAAGTGAATTGTTTATTTTTTCTGACGGCCCTAAAAAGGCCACTGACATACCTGTTATAGAAGCAATTCGAAATTATTTAAAATCAATTAACGGTTTCAAAAAAGTTATTATTACTGAGTCTGTAGTCAATAAGGGACTTGCTGCCTCTATAATAACAGGAGTAACAGAAATACTAAATAGATATGGGAAAATAATTGTTTTGGAAGATGACCTTCTGACAAGCAAAAATTTCCTGCTTTACATGAATCAGGGGCTTGATTATTATGAAAATAATCAGAAAATTTTTTCAGTCGGTGCTTTCAGCATTCCAATTACAGGATTAAAAGCCAACACTATTTATTTTACTCAACGTGCGGATTCCTGTGGCTGGGGTACCTGGCAGGATAGATGGAGCATAATTGACTGGGATGTGAAAGATTATCCCTCTTTAATAAAAGACAGATCCATCCAAAAAGCTTTCAATAGAATGGGATCCGATATGACTAGTTTGTTAAGCAAACAAAGAAAAGGAAAGATAAATTCATGGGCAATACGATGGTGCTATCACCAATTCAAGTACGACCTTTTTTCTGTACACCCGGTTGTTTCCAAAATAAAAAACATTGGTTTTGCTTCACCTGATGCCACACATACCAAAGAAAGCTTTAACAGGTTCGAAACACGACTTGACAACGATGAAACTATAGAAACTGATTTTAATGTCCCGGTGAGACTTGAAAAAAAGATAATCCGGCAGTTTGTCCGTCCTTATACAATTCCTAACAGAATATGGTATAAAATACGAACCGTTTTATCGGTTTAACTTTGCGTTTGAGAGATGCCAGCGCATTTCTTACTCTTGACAGAAACATTTTCAATATCCATATAGTTAAACATACTATTTAAATCACCGCCCAGAGATAAACTGGTTTTTAATGAACTCGAATTCTATCATAACAACAAGCTGGGACGACGGACATCCATTGGATTTTAAAATTGCGGGCCTGTTAGAAAAATATAAGCTCGGCGGGACGTTTTATATTCCAAAAAACAATGCCGAAAATCCGGTTATGGATGCATCTAAGATCCGTTGTTTATCCGAAGATTTTGAAATTGGCGGACATACTATAAATCATTTGGCAGTTGACGAGTTAAGTCAAAAAAAATGGGAGGAAGAAGTGAACCAATGTTTTACATGGCTCAATGAAATAACAGGGGTTGAACCTGTCTGCTTTTGTTTTCCAAGAGGGAAATACAATTCGGTTGCTGCCAATGCTGTTTTTAAAGCCGGTTTTAAACTGGCAAGAACAACGGAGCTAATGACCATAACTAAACCCTTAGCTCGCAGAATTATTCCAACTACTATCCAAATTTTTGATCATAGCAGGCTGACTTATTTCAAACATTTATTAAAAAGAAGAAAATTTGGAAACCTTTTTTTTTGGGTTACAAATAATAGTGAGAAAGAATTAGACCGCTTGGTTGACAAATATCTGACCGAGGTTATTGCAAGTAAAGGTTATTTGCACATATGGGGACACTCATGGGAAATTGAAAAATATGATCTCTGGAAAAAATTGGAAACAGTACTTAAGCGGATATCCGGAGTTGCAGAAGTAAATTACGTACCAAATAAATACCTGGTGGCAACAGAAAATCAAAGAACATCCGTAATCAGTTTATGAAACCTAAAATTCTTTTTATTCTGCATCTTCCGCCACCTGTACATGGTGCCGCCCTGATGGGCAGCTATGTAAAGACAAGTAATAAAATAAACGATAATTTTGACTGCAACTTTATCAATCTATCAGCATCAAAAAGTATCGACACAATTGGAAAATTGGGCTTAAAAAAAACACTTTTTTTCTTTCGCTTGCTGCTATCAACTCTTAAAGCATTATTGAAGAAAAAATATGATCTCTGTTATGTGACTATTACAAGCAATGGGACTGCCTTCTATAAAGATTTTTTTGTAGTAACAGTTTTAAAAATTTTCAGAAAAAAGATATTACTGCACTTTCATAATAAAGGGGTGGAAGAAGGAACTAAAGCAAATAAAATCAACTATTACTTGTACAAATTCGTCCTTGGCGGTAAGAAAACCAGAGTTGTTCTTTTATCACCATTTTTGTATTACGATATCAAACAATATGTAGACCAAAACCGAGTTTATTATTGTGCAAATGGCATACCTGATCCTGATCACAGCCCTTCTATTCCCATAAAAAAAATAACTGAACCTGTACGCTTGCTATTCCTGTCAAATATGATGGTTGCTAAAGGAGTTTTTGTATTATTAGAAGCTTGCGTACAATTAAAGAAAAAGAATATACTTTTTGAATGTCACTTTGTTGGCGATTGGCTGGATATAACTCAAGCATCTTTTTATCAAAAAGTTACTGAGTTAAATTTATCAAATAATGTATTTGCCTATGGCAAAAAATATGACCAGGAAAAAAAATCATTTTATCAGCAATCCGACATTTTTGTATTTCCGTCACTCAATGAAGCCTTTGGGCTGGTATTGCTTGAAGCGATGCAATTTGAATTACCTATTGTTGCGAGTAATGAAGGCGGGATACCAGACGTAGTATTAGACAATAAAACAGGCTATATTGTTCTCAAAAACGATCCGGATGAATTGGCGTGCAGATTAATTTCCCTGATCAGGGATCCTACGTTGCGACGGACAATGGGACTTGCCGGAAAAAAAAGATTTGAAGAAAACTTTACGTTGAACAAATTTGAAGATAGGTTGATCCAAATTATGAATGAATTTGCCGGCGCTGCTTAATGGCTACGCTGTTCGCTATTTAATAAAAAGAATTATAAACCCTACCAAATCTGTTTTCATGACTCAGTTTTACTCTACTCATACATTATCATCAAATATATCTGATATGGAAACAATTCCATCTTTAAACATCCTGGGTTACAATGTATTCAATTCTTCCCTGCAGAATGTTTCTTTTGCAGAAAAAAAACTATTAAACACATTCAGCCCGAATTCATACGGTCTTGCCACAAAGGATAAGGAATTCAGAGAAGCACTAAAAGGTACTGATATACTCGTATTAGATGGTATTGGAATTGCATTAGGTTCGATAGTACTTCATGGAAAAAATATTAAAAAAATTGCCGGACAAGATTGCTTTGATTACTTTGTTGCTGAAGCTAATAAAAATAATCAAAAGGTTTTTTTTATGGGTTCTAGTACTGAAACATTGCAAAAAATAACTACCCGTTTAAAAAAAGAATATCCTAATATCAGATCATCATTTTATTCTCCCCCGTTCAAGCCAGTTTTTTCAGAAGAGGATAACACTGTAATTATTGATGCTATCAATGCATTTGAACCAGATATACTTTTTGTAGGACTTACAGCTCCTAAACAGGAAAAATGGGCTTATCAACATAAAGACAGAATAAACGTCAGGGTAATATCTACAATAGGAAACGTGTTTGACTGGTATGCCGGCAATAGTGCCAGACCTGCTAAGATCTGGGTCAAACTTAGATTAGAGTGGTTGGTTCGTATATTTTTGCGCCCTGAGATATTTAAGCGCAATACCGGGAATCAACTGATATTTTTAAAAGACCTTTTATTACACATTACTTATATAAAAAGAATTAAAGCTTAAACTATGTTAAAAGTCGCATTGATCGGAGCTGGTAAAATGGGAATTTCACATTTATCAATATTGGGAGCATCTTCGGAAGCTGAGGTTGTCGGGGTTTGTGATACCTCGAAGATGGTAAATGATTTTTTAACAAAGTATGGCAATTTTAATT
>CAMLEX010000429.1 GCA_946479055.1 uncultured Bacteroidota bacterium
AATTGTCTGAACCTGGATTTAGAAGGATTATTAAGATTAAAAGGATTTAATCATTTCCTCACAATCCATCTAATCCTCCCAAATCACCGTTCAGACTACTGTACCACTTTATTCGCACAACTGGAGCTGGCAAAAGCTTCCGGCTTGGCTTTGAAAGCAAAACCCATCCCAACGATATAACCCATAGCTTCTTTCAAGGCATCATTGCTTTTAAAGTTCTGGTTGGTATTGATGTCGGCGTGTACTTCCATATCCACACTGTATCGGGAAAAGATATTACACAAGGCATAAGCCACTTCAATACTCTTGTCCACTTCCATCAGCATGTTGTTGTTCCTGTTCCATTGTTTTACATTTTATCAATCGGCACGGGTTGAAGGATTCGAATCTCCATGCACAGATTTGGAGTCTGTGTTGTTAGCCATTACAGCAAACCCGCATGTGGTGCCTCAAGGAATCGAACCTTGATTGTTAGCTCTTCAGACTAATGCAATTAGAACCATTTCTGCCAAAGCACCATTTTGTTTGTGATGAGTATTGACTGATCACTTTTCCCTCATCATCGAATTCACTCATCAACAAACAAGTAGCGGATGAAGAAAGATTCGAACTTTCAACCATCGGCTTAACAAGCCGCCGCTCTGCCGTTGAGCTATTCATCCTTTGTTGGCCCGGTGAGACTCGAACTCACAACTCCCGGTGTAAAAGACCGGTACTCTTATCCAATTGAGTTACGAACCAATTTTGTGATGACTGACAGATTCGAACTATCAACCTTTACGGTATCAGCGTAATGCTCTTAACCATTGAGCTAAATCATCAATATGTTTGAACGGTGATTAATGAGATTATTGGGAATCGAAGGATTATCTCATTAATCTCAAACATCCCATAATCTCAGTTCAGACAGCTGGCTTAACAAGACTCGAACTTGTTTCTCTTCATTCGTAGTGAAGTGCTCTCATCCCCGTCCGACTGGCATCAGCCGGGCGGGCATTGAACTATAAGCCATCATTGTGCGACCTTCAGACTTGAACTGAAAACAACCATCCTATGTTTGCCTTTCAGAAAGAAAGGAAGATGGACATGTTACCCTTACACTAAGCCGCATTCTCTTTTCCTGGTTGACTCCGCCCCGATAGCTATCGGGGTGTTCTCCACATTCACAGTGTGGTACTTTACCAGATAAGCTAAAGCCAACATCTTTTGACACCGGACTCAGATTCGAACTGAGAATTCCAGACTCAAACTCTGGTGTGTTACCTATTACACCATCCAGCGATTTTGTTGGCTCAGTGATCCCGATAGCTATCGGGAGAACTCACACTGAATAGCTTCTGAAACTATCGCCGCTTCCGTTGGGCTACGAGCCAGTTTTCATGCGGTTCGTATGAGAATCGAACTCATAGCTTCAGATAGACAATCTGAAATGTTAGCCGTTACACCAACGAACCTTGTAATCTGTACGGGATTCGAACCCGTATTATCCCGATATGCATCGGGACTTCTCACCGGTTAGACGAACAGACCTAATTGTATAGGAGATCCCGATTCAAATCGGGACAGCCTTCCCGCTGTGGCGGAATATCCGGCCAATCGGAATGCTCCTATAGTTTGGCAGCATTGCTGCTGCCGTTTTCATATCAGGGTTTAATGGTTTTAATTTTTGGAAAGTATCCCCGCTGCATCTCACGGGGAATACTTATTTCCTCCTTCTGCACATAATCTCTTCATCATTTTATTTCAGACACTACAGATGCTTATTGTCACATCCCTTCACACACTTTTATTTTCTTTACCTGCTTTTATTTTGTTGCTGATCATTTCTGCAACAAGGTGAATAGCCAGCACTAACAGTAAAAATTTCATTATATACCTTCCTTTTTTTTATCGATCAGGCATAAAAAAACCCGGTCGTTTGCGACCGGGTTTTTGTTCGTTCAGGTACACTACGCACCTTCACTGACATAACTCAGTCGTTTATGAATACTATCATTCTCATTGCCTATGGGCACAATACTTTGGTTCGCTTGTGCATACCAATAGCATCCGGATAACGATAGTCGTTCATTCCGCATCTGCCGATGAGCAGACAATGTTGTAAATCGTTTATGTTTTAATTGTTTCAGCAATTTTATTTTTTGTTTAGATGCAATTAAAAATGTTTTGCATAATCAAACTTGTTATTTCCCATAAATCCCACCAATCTTATAAATCCCGGTTCAGACAAAAAACCCCGCAATCTCTTGCGGGGTCTGTATTGTATCGAATTCGTTATTTCAACTTATTCTTCATCAGTACATGCCCCGCAAACAGTATAGTCACCTTTGGGACTAAACCAATTCACTGATTCAATATGTAATTGTATGCGTAGCATGTTTCTGTTTTAAAAATTTGTTTTGCGATGCAAAGATTGAAATAATTTTTTGTTGCTGCCAAATATTTGTATACTTATTTTCAAAAAATATTTTCTTACCACTTTACTTCTGCAATTTCTATTTCTCCGTATTGATTATCCATCATCACGTTTTCCACTTCAATAGATTGGTTTTCTCTACCGAAATTCTTAAACTTCATGATGCGGATAACAGATGGGATATTACCAGTACTTGAATAATAATCATAGTAATTCACACTGATCTTGTATTTACCTTCCGGCGCCTTCTTTACCTGGTATTCAAATGGATTTCCGTAGTACCAGTATTGTTCTCTTTGAATAGTGCCGCCATTTTTTGTAACCGGGTTTGAATAAGAACAGGTAATTCCTCCCGGCTCCCTGATACTTACATTACTAAGGTTTCCTTTATTGCAATCTATCACTATACGCATGTCAACAGGCAGAGGTTTTATCAGATCTACAGGTATCTTGGAAATATCAAGTTTCGCTTTATGCAGTGAAATAATAGCATTCATCTCACTCATGATAATTGTTTTGGCAGCAAGATTCGAATACTCCTGTTGACCAGTGTTCATCTTAATGCAGCCATATAAAATATCCACTGCCTGCTGGTAGTAACCCGATTGATAATACGCCCATGCCAGGTTGCGATACAAATTGAGGTTATATGAATTTTGTTTGATCAGCTGTTCATAGATATTTATCGCTTCTTCAAAAAGCTTCCAGTATTCCAAAATGTATGCTGTAGCTGTAAGTACCTGCTGACTGCCATTAGCGGCTTCTGCAGCATTCATCAATATTTCAAATGCTTTCTTTTTTAATCCTGCTTCAAATAAATGCTGTGCCGCATCAAAGTAAAATCCTGCTTCACCGCCGTATTGCTCTTTTAGTTTTTCATACACAAGTATCTTCGCTGATACGGAAACATTTTTTAACTCCTGCAGATACTCAACATCTTCCATATCTTTTAGCCGGTAAGGTTTATTATTATAGTGATTGTAATAATTCTTCCCTTTTTTGCTGTTAATTATGATAGCTCCATTCGCAGCCCGGCTGCCATATATTGCGGAAGCGGAGATATCTTTTAATACGGTGATATGATCAATATCATGCACATTGATGGCATCATTAATGTTACCAGAGATAGGCACTCCATCCAGTATATAAAGAGGTTGGTTATTGGTACCCATTGAACTACTACCTCTGATAGTAATATTTGAAGAACTTCCCGGTGAACCAAATGCATTGTTTACCTGCACGCCGGCTATCCTGCCTTGTAATGCCTGCTCTACTGTAGTAGCAGATGAAAAAATATCCCGTGACCTGAGATAACCGACTGCCCCTGTAAGCTGGCTTCTTCTTGCCGTTCCATACCCTACTACAACCACTTCCTCTAAAGAGTTACTACTGATGCTCAAACCGGGGACCTTGTCACTTAATTCATTATTGCCAGGTAACTGTAGATTTGATGGTACATCTCCGGCTGCTGCTTTGTATTCTTTTTTATCATATTCCATCCGGCTTAAATAAATCTGTTTTTCATTTGCATCCCATTTCCTGATCCTTTCGTTGTATGCGTTTACTACATTAGTAATTATATTAAACTCATCCAGTTCTTCGATTTTCTTTCTTTCAAAGCGGGTGTCTCTTTTTACATAATTCATTTTTTCACATTCGGCTTCGAGCTCTTTTGGCGGAGTAATATTATATCTAACATAATCTTCTGTTCTTTCCAATACGATATAAGCAGTATTAGTTGTCACCACCTTTTCCTGCAAACCGAAGTCAATTATATTACTCCAGGAATAACTTCTGACATTCCTGTCAAAATTATTCAGCATGGATATTCTATCTATAGGTGATCCCGAACATTCCGTTGAGACGTTAATAGGAATTTTCTCTATGTTCATCACCTGGCTATTAGTTCCGTATTGAAAATATAATGTATCGTTTTGCCGATCCATTGTTCCATTGATGAGTAATGCCCCATCCTGTTTTATTGGCAATAATTGTTCAGTGATCATTTTACCACTTGCAGAACTAATATTCAGCAACCAGTTCTCTGCCCGGCTGCTGATAGCCACAGCATTACTTATCGTGGTTTTATTAAGATCAATCACTTTGCCACCGCTTGCTCCTGTGATTTGCCGCAGCGATTCTATGTTAGCCGTATTGGATGTATGTACACAACAGACCAAGCCTGTTCCTGTTTTTGGTTTACTTTTTCCATAAGCATTATTGCCGTCCGTAAATATTAAAAACATATCTGCTTTCATACCCGATAGGTCTATATTGCCAAGTTGGGTCGAACCATCATACGTTATATTTTGCAGGTATTGCTGCCAACGGCTGTTGAAACCATTTTCTGTATAAAAGATCGCTGTATCAAGTAGTTTATAATTAAAAGGAATAATAGTGAGCTGAGAAATTTTATGATAAGAAATAAATTGCTTTAAAAAATTGATTTCCCTGCTCACATCTCTTTTTGCCAGGGAAGCGGATGCATCCCAAAATACAGTAATTTCTTTTGATTGTATTTCATACTCCGTGGGGTAGGATGGCTGAAACCGCAAGGCAAAATGTGTTTTTTGCTCAATCGTCTTTGTACAAGAAAGAGGGCTGGATGAAATTGGTATGGAAAAGGCGATGGGACTTTTCAGCATGACAT
>CAMLEX010000430.1 GCA_946479055.1 uncultured Bacteroidota bacterium
ATATACACTTCTTTGTCCATATTCCAGTATACAAACTGGTATATGTTAAACCCCTTACCATTGGCTCCAAACCAATCATTAAGAATTCCTACAGAAGAATCGGCTGGCCATGGCTTACTGAACAAATTAATGTCTCCATCAACCAGGGCATGACTCCCGCCGTTTGGATCGGGAGTTCCTCCACCGGCTAAATTCTGACCAACACCAGACCAATACTGTGATTGGTTGTAAGCCCAGTCATTGAAGTTGTTATTGGTATTGGATGCAGCTCTGCCCAGTAACTGAAAGGCAAACATGCCCTGCATGTTGGGAAAGTTGGTATTAATTTTTTGTGCCAGTGCATCCCAATCATTACTATAAACATTATTATACCAGTCGGGATGAACATCAATTTTTGCACGCCAGTTGTAAGCTGATGCGTTATTACCTCCGTTCATCCGGGAAAAGCGCAACCCGGCATCTTTATAAAATTGCACAGGTTTGTCAAAGCCTTCATTCTTTCCATATATGTATGGTGAAATCAGGCGTTTGTTTTGGGTTGCATTAACTGAAATAGTTACATTTTGTGCAATGGCAGTATAAAGTGTGATGTGGCACAACAACAGCAAGATGATTTTTCTACTCATTAGTTTTGTTTTTTATAGTGTTTACAATCGGATTACCAGTTTATTTTCATAGGGTAGGTAGATGTGAGCACACTTTTTATCGAAAAGTTTTATATACCATCAAATTGGAACGGTGTAGTTTAATAGGCGATATCATTTAAAGTTTGATAATATTCAAAAAGAAAACATCGTTCTCACGAATGTCCAGGTCTTTTAAAAACGGAATTCCATCTTTTACGGTAATGATTTCTTTTAAAAACGGTGAACCATCATTTTGCTTTTTGATTTGCTCCACCTGTTGCTTTGTAAGTTGAGAAGGCCTTCCCATAGACAGGTAAGTGGAGTAAGCATCATTGCTGCGATAACCAACTTTATAGACTTCCAGCGCATAATTGCCATTGGGAACATTTGCAATGTTGATCTTTAATTTTCCTTTTGATTTTGCAGGAAGGTCACGGATATAATATTGTTGGTTATTGGTAGAATCGGGAAGTGTGTAAGTATAATCCCAAATCAATGCCTGCATGTTTCCGGATGAATCTTTACAAACCCAGGAAGCAGCATCTTTATTTACCAGTTCAATATTTCCCAAACGGTTTAAAAACTGGTATGAATAGAATACTGACTTATTAATGCCTTGTGTATTCAACATTCCAAAACCTCCGTGGAAAGGTGTAAATCTTGGTCCCGGCTCTTCAAAAACATCCGTAAATACCCAATACGACATGGAGTTGGCTGCATTTCCTACCTGCTTCATCTTTTGCAACACATACGCTGCTTCATGATAGCTATCATGGATAGGATCAGCGGGAGTATAAGAGGCACTCCATTCAGTGTAATGCAACTCCAGGTTGGGCATTGGCGATGTCGCAATCTCCTTTCTTGATTGAAGCACATCACCGCTAAGACTCATTGGGTTTTTATCGAGTACTGTACCTCCTTGTCCGTATTCATCCAGGAACCCTTGCCCCACGCCATAAGCATGAGTGCTTACAAAGTCTATGGGCACATTATTTTTACGGCAATATTCAATCATTTCGGGTTCCCAGGCTGCTCCGGCAGTGCCGGGACCGCCAACCCGGTATTCTTTATTTACATTTTTAATTGCCTGGGCTGAGTACTTATATAATTTAAAATAATCTTCCTGTGTTCCTGTCCAAAAACCGGGAGAAAGATTGGGTTCATTCCAAACTTCAAAATACCAGGTCTTTACTTCTTCGGCGCCATAACGTTCCGTAAAATGTTCTGTAAGATTTTTTATTAAGCCCGCCCATTTTTCATAATTTTTTGGTGGAGTTACATTTCCTCTCCACCAAAAAATTGTTTGAGGTCCACTTGCCAATGCCCCGGGCATAAAACCCAATTCAACAAACGGCTTCATTCCGATGCTGTGCAAAAAATCAAACAAAGCATCTACATACATATAGTTGTATTCAGGATTTCCTTTGCTGTCTTCTTTATAAACAGCCATATCATCTGTTAGAAGACCATGCATGCGGATGTATTTAAAACCACATTCTTTTTTTACGTAAGCCAATTGTTGCTGCCAGTCGGCTCTCAATCCTTCATTAGCCCTGCCAGCTCCAACGCATTCTTTGAACATAGTATTGAGGTGTCCGGCAGTTTTGCTGAAATCTATATTTATTATTCGCTCCCGGATAGCAGGTTTATTGTTTTTTGAACTTTGCCCCAGCACTTGAATCGAAATAAAAGAAAGTAAGAACGCCGATAAGAAAATATTTTTTTTCATTAAAAAAAATTTACAGTTACACAAAACATTCCAGCTATCAACCATTCTTAAAATCTTTTTCATGTGTTAATTTTTATTGTTTTTTGGCCACATGTAATTCACCAAAAAAATTTTCTTCGCGGTTGGTATAAATTGCTCGAAAATTTTTATGGCTCATTTCATCTTTATGTCTTTTATCGTTTTAAAAAATAATACTTCAGCTATGATAAACAGCCAGCGCATCCTACTTATTTTTTTGTGTTGACGATGATAGTTGCCGGTGCCAAACCATTTGCACTGGCGGTCAGTTGTAGCTGACCGGCTTTAGTATTGGCCTGCAACACTGCAAGGCAAAGACCATTGAATGCACGCCGGTCATTTGATTTAAAAGAAGTAAGGTCTGTTTGCCAGCCATTATCAGTTCCTGCAATAAAACCTTCGCCTTTTACAGAAAATTTGACAAGGTTACCGGCATCGGAAACGAGATTGTCTTCTTTATCAACAATTTTTGCTGTTACAAACGAAAGGTCTTCTCCATTGGCGGCAATAGTATTTCTATCGGCAGTTAAAATAATTTTTGCCGGGGCGCCCGCTGTTTTTATTTCCTTTACCAGCACAACCTTCCCTTTTTTTCTTGTCACTGCTTTCACTGTTCCCGGTTCATACTTTACCCGCCACATCACATGCAGTTCATCACCCGCTTTCTTTTTTATGCCCTGCGATTTTCCGTTTATAAATAATTCTGCTTCGTCCGCATTGTTGTAGTAAGCCCACATATCAATAGTTTGTCCTTCTTTCCAATTCCAGTGAGGAAAGAGATGAAGCATGCTCTTTTTTGTAAACACACTCTGATAGAGATAATATGCATCCTTAGGAAATCCAGCGAGGTCTACAATGCCAAAATAAGAACTGCGTGCCGGCCAGGGATAAGGTGTGGGTTCACCGATATAGTCGAAGCCTGTCCAGATGTACATGCCGCTTACATTATCATTCTTCAAAAGCGTTTTGATGTTTTCGATATGAGTGCTACCCCATGGCGCTGTACAATTTTCGTATGCTGAACATGTCCAGTCAGGATTTGCATTTTCCACTGGCAGATCCCAACGTTTGGGCCATAGTCGCATACTGTCCGACGGCATATCATAATGCCCTCTTGATTGCAATGCAGATACGGATTCGGTAATAATAAATGGCTTTTTCCCCCAGTGAGATTGAACATTATCGGCCGACCATTTTTTGTGATTGTAGTTGTAACCGATTAAATCCGTCACATCCGATTGCAATAATCGGTTCCAGGGATTTGTTTCGTTATTGGCGGTGACCGTCGGCCTGTTGTCCAATTTTTTAACGGTGTTGTGCAATTCAGTTATGAGATTTTTTATTGCTGGTAAATCTGCTTCGCTTCCCCACTGTTCCTGAATTTCATTGCCAACACTCCACATAAAAACAGAAGGATGATTTCTGTCGCGAAGTACGTGGTCTGTCAAATCCTGTTCATGCCATTTGTCAAAGTCGAGACCGTAGTCATATTTATTCTTTCCTTTTTTCCACATATCAAATGCTTCATCCATAACAATAAAACCCATTTTATCGCATAGATCGAGCAGTTCAGGCGCCGGAGGATTGTGTGAGGTACGAATGCCATTAATGCCCATGCCTTTTAATATTTGCAATTGCCGCTCCAATGTTCTTGTGTTAATGGCCGTTCCAAGACAACCGAGATCATGATGATTGCACACACCAATAATTTTTACTTGTTTATCATTTAAGGAAAACCCTTTATCCGCATCAAAGCGGAAAGTTCTTATCCCGAAAGCTGTAGTGTATTCATCAACAACCTTTCCGCCAGAAATGATTTGAGTGACTGCCTTATACAGGTATGGGTTTTCAATACTCCATAATTGTGGGTTGACAATAGAGATTTCCATAGCAGTTTTTAACGGTGCGTCATATGGTTCCGGTGAATTGGTACTGTCAGTAAGGTTTGTACGTTTGCGGGTATCCAGTCCGATGTATATAAGAGGTTTGTCCTGGCTGGCAACTAATTTATTTTCTTTATTGTAAATGAGATTTCTTACAGTGTATTCCGACTTTATCGCGTCTCTTACGCTTGTTGTAATATTTACTTTAGCGCTTGCCGGATTGCGAAGAGATGCTGTAATATAAGTGCCCCATTTGTCTACGTATATGCGCCCTGTTTTCACTAACCATACATTGCGATAAATACCACTCCCGCTATACCACCGGCTGTTGGGTTGCTGGCTATTGTCCACTTTTACCGCGATCACATTTTTTGCTTTTCCGAATTTCAAAAAAGGAGTGAGATCATAGCGGAATGAAATATAGCCATTAGGTCTTACACCCAATGAATGTCCATTTATAAATACTTCGCTGTTTCGGTACACTCCATCAAAATCAATGAAAATATTTTTTGATTTATCTGCTTCAGTCAGTGTAAATGTTTTTCTGTACCAGCCCATACCACCCCTTAATGCGCCGCCGCCGGTACCCGTAGGACTTGTACTGTCAAAAGGAAATTCAATACTCCAGTCGTGTGGAAGATTCAGGCTACGCCATGCTGCATCATTAAATGAAGTGGCAATTGCAGCCGGCTCATCGCCTAAAAAAAATTTCCAATCACTATTAAACTTAATTGTTGTTCTGGATTGCGCATTGGCGGTAGCGATTGCTGCCGCTGCAATAGTTATAAAAAAAATACCAATAAAC
>CAMLEX010000431.1 GCA_946479055.1 uncultured Bacteroidota bacterium
TACGGCGACCACCGAGATCTACACTCTTTCCCTACACGACGCTTTCCGATCTGTAAAAATTTCCGTCTTTGCCCTGTTCTCATCGCAATAGCCATAGGGATCTTCAAACAACCCCAAATTGTATTTTGCTTCCAATATTCTTCTGCAGGCAGCATCTATTTGTTGTTGTGTAACCTTTCCTTCTTTTAAGGAATGTCCAATAGTAGTTAACAATCCTTCACCCACCATGTCCATATCAATACCAGCCATCAAGGCCCTTGCTGAAACTGTTTTCAGATCACCGATACCATGATCAACCATTTCATTGATACCTGTATAATCTGTAACCACAAATCCTTTAAATCCCCATTGTTTACGTAAGACATCTGTCAGCAACCATTTATTCGCTGTAGCTGGCACGCCATCAATTTCATTAAATGAAGCCATTACACTTCCTACGCCTGCATCAACGGCCGCTTTGTAAGGTGGCAGGTATTCATTATACATTCTTACGCGACTCATATCTGTTGTATTATAATCACGCCCTGCTTCTGCAGCGCCATATAAAGCATAATGTTTTACACAAGCCATGATGGTATTGTTTTTTGCAAGATCATTACCCTGGTAACCTCTGACCATCGCTTTTGCAATTTCAGAACCGAGATAAGCATCTTCACCACTTCCTTCTGAAATGCGTCCCCAGCGGGGGTCCCGGGAAATATCAACCATAGGCGAAAATGTCCAGTTAATTCCATCAGCGCTGGCTTCCTGCGCCGCGATCTGCGCACTACGTTCAACTAATTTCATATCCCAGGTACAACTCATACCCAATGGAATCGGAAAAACTGTTTCATAACCATGTATCACATCCATGCCAAAAAGCAATGGTATTTTCAAGCGGCTTTTTTCAACAGCGAGTTTTTGCACTTCCTTGATTTTGGCTACTGATTTTATATTGAACAATCCACCTACTTTCCCTTCTGCAATTTTTTGTGCGATACCGGAGCTGCTGGCTTGTCCTGTCGTTATATCTCCTGCACCCGGCAAATTCAGCTGACCCAATTTTTCTTCCAGCGTCATTTTTTTCATCAGCCCGTCAATAAAGGTTTTCATCTTCGCATGCTGCGAAGTTTGGGCAGTAACATTCACTGTCGAAACAATCAACAGACCAAGCAATAATCTTTGTAACATTTTCATATCCTATAGTTTATTATTTCAGTAAATGCGGCTCAATAAATTTATGCCAGATAGCATAGCCAGTTTTATTCATATGCAGGTTATCATCCAGGAAAAGATCGGGTCTTGGCTTACCTTCATCATCGATCATTTCCTTATATACATCAACATAACTTGTTCGCTTCTTTGACGAAAGATATTTTTTGATCAATTCATTTCCGCTGATCATTTTTGAAAGTAATAACTGGCGGCTTGGACTAGGTTTCATGGAAACATAAGTCACTTTTACTTTAGGATAACGGTTCCTGATGATAGTAAATAATTGTTTGAAGCGATTATAGACAAGTTTGCCGGTAACTGAATCTGACGCTGCCACATCATTTTCGCCACAATAGATCACAATTTGTTTTGGCTGATAGGGAAGAATAATATCATTCGCATAACGGATAACATCTGGCAAAGAGGATCCACCAAAACCGCGGTTAATGATCGTATAAGAAGGAAAATACTGTTGTACATCTTTCCACATAGTGAAAGAGGAACTGCCAATAAAAAGAATAGCATTTTTGGGAGGAAAAGAAACAGAGTCTTGCTTTTTGAACGCCTGTATATCGTCCCAGAAAACAGGCTTTTGATCTTGTGCAAATAAAATACCAGCCCACAAAAGAGCGACCACTATAATTTTTATCTTCTTCATTTAACTTATTTAATTCTCTTACTTTAACTGCTCCTTTGACCTGCATGACTTATTTGACTTCTATGACCTTTGTTCTATCCGACACTCCATTTTCATTCACTGCTTCAATGCAGTAATAATAAGTTTTCTGTGAATCCATCGCCTTCATCCAATATTCATTGTTTGCATGTATCATAATGCTGGTATAAAGTTTATCCGGATGAGTGCCATAATAAATGTTATAAGCAAATGCATTGTCCACTAGTTTCCATTTAATAAAAGCGCTGCGTTTATCTTTTTCGGTTCTCAGGACTATAAATCCTTGCACAGGATCAGGCTTTGAGCCGTTACCATTTCCGAACACTCTTAACCCGCTGATAGCGAATTTGCCGGCAGGCATGTGAATATTCTCCAATTTTATAAATCTTGCCTGTACAGATTTTTCAAATTCTATATAATCATGGGGCACATCTGTTTTATTATTGCTTTTATCTATCAATACATTCCATTTTTTCCCATCCAGTGAATGATATAATTTATATTGATGAAATAAACCTATAGTCTTTCCTAAAAAAATTGTGTCCATTTCTTTAGGAAAACTTACATCCTGGTCGGCATAATTGATCTGAATTGCATTGACAGTAGAAACAGAGCCCAGATCAGTTTGTATCCATTCGCCTTTATTAGCCGTTATTGCACTCCAGTAGGTTTTTGCCAGTTCATCTACAGCATGATTGGAGTGGTAGCCGCCCAATGTGGATGACACTTGCACAGGTTTATTATAGTTCAGTAGCATCCAACCTGTAAAATAACCGGCCCCCATCCCGAACTTCGTTCCCAACCTTCGCTCCGTTTGGTTGCCCCCCAATGGGGAAGAGACCATCGCACCCGCCCCGCTTTTCAACGAGCCTGAATTATTGGTAGTATTTTCAATAAGCGAGGGCTGTGTGTTGGCAGTTCCTTCCCCCTTGGGGGGAAGGCTAGGATGGGGGCCGGGAATATAATGAGGATAATCACCGAAGGTGGTATTGCAATACATCATATCATCTTTATCAAAACCTGCAGGCCATATTCCCAACCTTCTTTCAAATGTATTCTTAACTGATATCACCGTAGTGGATATATGCCAGTAATTTTTATAATTATCCTGGAAAGTCGCACCGTGTCCGGCTCCTCTTACAAATCCACCCAGTTTAAAACTTAAGGGATCAGATTGTGCCGTAAAGGGTCCCAATGGGCCATCGCCTATTAATAATCCATCTGCATAGCCACTAAACTCCGTACCCGGTGCGCCATATTGCAAATAATATTTGTCTTTATGCTTCGTCATGTGTGATCCTTCAATAAATGGATCAAGAAATGTATTATCCATGTATTCACCAAACCGCTGCCAGCCATACCGCCAGGGCTCAAGCAGGTACATTTCTTTTCTTGTACCAATCGGCCGGAATGTTTTCCTATCCAATTCGATTCCATACATCGGGAATTTATTGCTGCTGCCATTGTACATGTAAAGCTTGCCATCATCATCCGTAAAAAAAGATGGATCCCATCCGCCTATTTCAAATGAATCAACCAAAGGTTTCCATTCATTGGCTTTGGGATTAGTGCTCATCCATAATGTAAAATTGCTTGTATAAGTAGAGCCAAAAACAATCATGGTATCACCCACGATTCCTACGCCAGGTGCACATAACTCATCATAGACTCCACCGTTCCAGGGACGAAGAAATTTTTTGGAAACAAAATGCCAATTCAGCATATCGCTGCTCCACCAATAACCCCATTGATTGGTGCTGAATAAATAATAATCTCCTTTATAATTAACGATCACCGGATCGGCCGTAGCACGATGCCGCCCCCATTCGCTAAAATTGGGAATAGGCGTATAACCATAATCAATATTAATTGGATTGCAGTAAGTTTTCTGCTGGGAAAGCGCTACCGCGGTTGTTGACAAAATATAAATCAATAATAAAAACTTTTTCATTTCTTCTTTGTGTTTGATTTAAAATCAATTTGCTTCCTTTCAGGCTGTGCGAAGCGTCTTCGCTTCATACAGCCAACCACATAACTACTCTTTCTAAAAGCTACCTTCTTTTGCCAAATAATAACTGATCAACACTCATTTTACCTGGTCCATAAAAAAAGAAAACCAGTGCCAGCAATACAAATAAAAAAGGATGCTGGTCTTCGTACCAAATTTCTCCATGCCCAACAAAAATGCTAACGTATAACATTGTTCCGGCCATCAGCATTGATGCGATTCTTGTAAACAGGCCCACAAAAAGCAATACTCCTGAAATCAGTTCGGCCGCTTTGCCGGCATATACAAGCATTTTTTGTCCTTGTGAATTTTTAAAAACATCCCATCGCAAATACTCATTCATCTTTTCTTCGTTAAATATTTCCCATCCATGATAAATCATAAAAAAGCCAACTGCCAGTCTTATAAAAGTAAGACCGGCAGTTGGCCATAATGGTGAAGTCGAAAAAAATTTATTCATTGGAAAATTATTTAAGCGCTTCGTCTTTTTGTTTTTCCAGGAAATTGGCATTATCGCTGATGCTCTCTGGTTCCCATTCCAACAAAGCTTCATCAGGCACTGCTGTTAGAGGAACAGTGCTTGATTGCGATGGCTCATTGGTCGGAACATTCGCACTACGGTTATAAACTGATATGAGTGACCAGCGTGCCCTGTCTGATAAATTAGCCTCAGACCTATGCAGGGTATTTGAATGAAAAAATAAAGCGTCCCCTGCTTTCAGCTCAACATATACCAGTTCCATTCTTTTTAATGCAAGGTCAACATAGTGTTGTGAAGCGCCAACCTGCTCGCCAGAAAATCCATGTTCAATCCTTCCCATTTTATGAGAGCCTTTTATTACCTGCAGGCAACCATTTTCTTTATTTGCATCAGTAATAGCCACCATAATAGAAATCATCTGATCCGGAAATAAAAATTCGTTTTTATACCAATATCCATAATCCTGGTGCCATTCCCAGGCGCCACCTACTTTAGGTTCCTTCTGCATCAGTTTGCTATGAAAATGACATACTTCGCTTTCACCATCCATTAATTTGTCAGCTGAAACAACCATGCGATTGCTTTTCGTCAACAAGCCATAGGCGTCATTTCCTGGAGTATACCATAAGGTAAGTTTTGTTTTTTTTCCTGTTTGATCGTTTAGGTCAAAAGCATGCTTCTGCAG
>CAMLEX010000432.1 GCA_946479055.1 uncultured Bacteroidota bacterium
AAATAAATTGGTTGTCCCTGATCTTAGTCAATTGCAAACCGGTTTTACATTAGGTGGCGCATTGAAAAAAAATAAACTATTTTATTTTCTGAGTTTTGAAACAGAACAGCGCAAGGATGAAGCATCCAGCTATGTAGCAAAAAACAGTGGCAATGCTAACAACACAAATACATCCCGTGTGCTTGAATCGGACCTACAAACGGTAAGCGATATACTAAGAACGAAGTTTGGGTATGACACAGGCCCTTACCAGGGCTTTACACATGATCAAACCAATTATAAATGGTTGGCAAAATTAGATTGGAACATAAGCGAAGTTCATAAATTATCCTTTACATATAACGGGTTGGATGCAAAAAAAGATAAACCAGCACACCCCAGTGCTATCTTTCGCAGGGGCCCGGATTATGCAACCATGCAATTCAGAAATTCAGGCTATGAGATCACCAATAAACTCAACTCTTTTGGCGCCGAGTTGAAATCAAACTTTGGCGGTAATGCAGCCAATAAATTAAGAGTGGTGTACTCTATTTTCCGGGACAGCCGCAATCCATTCTCCGCACCTTTTCCCGTACTTAATCTTTTTAAGAGTGGCACCATGTATATAGTGGCGGGGGAAGAACCATTCTCAATTAATAACGTGCTTGATCAGGATGCATTTCAAATCACCAATGATTTCAATCTTTATAAAAAGAATCATAGCCTGACATTCGGTGCTTCTTTTGAGTCGTTTAAATTTGGCAACTCATTTAACCTGTTTGGTTATGGACAAAGTAGTGTTTTACCATTACAACTTTCCGATTTCCTGGCAAAAGCTCCAAATGACGAACCGGTAGTGCCTACATTTAGCGGCCCGGTGCGTTTATCAGAGGCACAAGCAGGTGCCCAGGCCGCTGCTGCTGCCGGGCAATGGTCCTGGTATTATTTAACAGTAGGGCAACTTTCAGCTTATGCGCAGGATGAGTGGCAGGTAAGTGACAAATTCCGTCTGACCTATGGTTTGCGCATGGATATACCTGTTTATTTCAAAGACAAATGTAAAATAGTACCGCCTGGAGGACCTGCAAGCTCTCCAACTATTCAAAATAACGATCCTTTGGTGTTGTTTGATAAGGATGGCCGGCCTGTTACCAATGGTGCAGGCAAAGATCTTGACAATACAAAATTGCCAACCAAAAAACCTCTTTTCTCTCCCCGTGTGGGTTTTAACTGGGATGTAATGGGCAATAAAACAGTGCAGATCCGTGGTGGTTCGGGTTTATTTACCGGTCGTTTTCCGTTTGTATGGTTAGGCAATCAAATTGGCAATCCTTATAGCAGTTTTTACTGCGTAACAGATAAAGATTTTCAATGGCCGCAGGTATGGCGTTCTAATATAGGAACCGATATCAAAATTCCTTTTGGGACTATTTTTACCGTTGATGTTGCCTATACCAAAGATGTAAATGCGATGATGGTGCGTAATTATAATTTAGGAACACCTACAGGTGTTTTAAATAGTGGAACAGGCGATAAAAGAAGTATTTACAAAATAACTGATAAAGGTTCTGATCCTATACCCAATTTCTTTAATACTAATGCCTATATATTTACCAATACAAATGTTGGCTACCAGTTCAATATTTCATTTCAGGCCCAGCAAACATTTCCAAAAGGCTTGTTTGCAATGGCAGCATATAATTTCAACATAGCTAAGGATGCCAGTTCTGTTTCTGCAGAAATTTCAAGTGATGCTTTTGATCGAAACCCCATCCTGAATAATGCCAATGCTGCAATTGAATCCCATTCATTATACGGAAATAAACACCGTTTTTTTATAGCAGGTTCTAAGAAGTTTGCTTATGGAGCGGGTAAATGGGGAACAACAATTTCATTATTCAGTTCATGGACTTCAGGCAATCGATTTGCCTATGTATATGGAGGAGATATTAATAATGATGGTACAAATTCCAATGATTTGCTGTATGTACCTACCAACGCCGAAATAGATGCAATGAATTTTGTTGATTTGGAGGACGTAAATGGTGTAACACAAACCCCGGCAACTCAACGTACCGCTCTTAAACAATTCATTGCCCAGGATGATTACCTTAGTAAAAGAAGAGGTCAACACACAGAAAAGTATGGAGCAGAATCGCCTTGGTATAGCCAGCTGGACCTTCGGATCTTACAGGATCTTTATATAAACCAAAAGAGCAGGCAAACATTACAATTCAGTGTTGATTTGATAAACTTCGGGAACCTGATTAGCAGCAAATGGGGTGTACGGGAATATGCTACCACATCTGGTTATTTTCAACCTATAACCGTTTCATATAACAATAATAGCCCGGCTTATACATTTGACCCTTCAATAAAAAGCACATTTGTAGCCAGCCCAGATCTTCCATCCCGCTGGCAATTACAGCTTGGCCTTAGATATATTTTTTAAACCCATTTCATTTTATGCTGCGATCAAAGAACCCTGCTAAAAACAGGGTTTTTTGATTTAATAAGGTCAACGGTAACTCAACCCTTCGCATTTCACCGATCCTATCCTTTCACTCACCGACTTTCAGTTCGGTATTGCCCATTGCCTGTTGTCAATTGTACTTTGCTGCTATAGTTTTACTTAAAATTTGAACATAACATGAACGATTTCAGAAATTATAATGAAGAAAGAAGGAGCCGTTTGGAAAACAGGATGGAACGGCACGATGGGAAAGGTCATATCTGGACCGGTATCTTTTTATTAGCTATCGGCGGTATTGCCCTTGCCAGGAGTTTTGGTGTACCTGTCCCTGATTGGTTATTCAGCTGGCAGATGCTGCTGATCGCTATTGGTCTTTTTATCGGATTTAAAAAAGGCTTTCGTGATGGCGGTTGGTTTGTACCAATTATCATTGGTGGCGCCTTTTTAGCTAATGACTATATTTTAGAAGGCGATCTTCGCAGCCATATCTGGCCGTTGATACTTATTACCGTAGGAGCTCTTTTTATATTCCGCCCAAGGAATAGACATTGCCGCGGCTTCAAAAAAAAAGATGGGCTACAATCAGAAACCATAACACCGGTAAGTGAAGAAAGCTATACACAGGATGATTTCATTGACAATGTCAATATTTTCAGCGGAACCAAGAAAGTGATTCTTTCTAAAAATTTTAAAGGTGGCGATATCGTCAATATTTTCGGTGGAAGTGAAATTGATCTGACGCAGGCTGATATGACCACCCCTGCGATACTGGAAGTAACAGCGATCTTTGGTGGCGCTACACTGATAGTACCTTCCAACTGGGCGATAAAGTCAGAGGCTGTCACCATATTTGGTGGTATCGGCGATAAAAGAAAGATTGTCCCTTCAACCGAGTCACCAACTAAAACATTGGTATTAAAAGGAACGATGATATTCGGCGGCATGGAAATAAAAAGTTATTAATCCGGTTGCTGGTTACTGCAAGAATCTTTCAGGTTTCGGAAACCAACTAGAAACTAGCAACCGGCAACAAATAAGCAACTCTAAAATCTACGATTATGAACTGGTATCTCGCAAAAATGGTATTCCGTATTGTCTGTGGTGAAGGTGAACATACTCCACAGTTTGACGAACAGCTTCGCCTGGTGGCAGGCAATAGCAAAGAAGAAGCTTTCCGTAAAGCACAGGAGATGGGACAACAGGAAGAAGACACTTTTTACAATCGTAAAGAGCAATTAGTTCAATGGCAATTTATCAACATCAGTGAATTATATCGCCTAAGCGAATTAATTGATGGCGCTGAATTGTATTCCCGTATTGAAGAAAAAGATAATGCAGATGCTTATATCTATACCATCAATCAAAAGGCCTCAACTATTGTTTGCAACGAAACAAACCAATTACTACAACTTACCTGACCTGCTAATGCCAGCATCACCGTTTTCAGCCCGACGTTTTTTGATCACTTTCAGCATTGCCTGGTTCGTGCTCATGGCAGATCATGTCGTCTTGTTATATTGGTTCGATTTTCCATTAAACGCGGCTATTGTTGATAGTGTCATCAGTAATATTCCTTTGCTGGGCGTTTGCCTGCTAGTGATGAATACCGTACGCTATTATCTGCCGGGCAGGGAACAATACATGAATGTACTGGTGATGTGCATTGTACTGGGAATATTATGGCTGCTGTTCAGTAAATGGTTACTGGGGCTTGCATTGAACAGTTTCGAAGGCTTTGAAGAGTTCCTCCATCGTTCACTGATCATACGTTTCAGCATAGGCTTTTTAGTAGTAGGCATTGTTACCATGATGGGAATAAATTGGTATACATGGCAGGAACAGCAGAAAAACGAAGAACGGAAAACGGATGCGGAAAAATTGGCTAAAGAAGCAGAACTATTTAAACTACGCCAGCAATTACAACCCCATTTTTTATTTAATAGTTTAAATTCCATCAATGCATTGATTGGCATACGCCCGGAAGAAGCAAGAAAAATGGTCCAGCAATTATCTGATTTTTTACGGGGTACTATAAAAAAAGAAGAAACACAATGGGTAAACCTGCTGGAAGAAATACAATATCTGCAATTGTATCTTGATATTGAAAAAGTTCGTTTTGGAAATCGGTTGGCAACAGTTATTGAAATAGAAGAAGCGACACAACAAATGAAGCTTCCGGCTTTATTATTACAACCTATTGTGGAAAATGCCATCAAGTTTGGCTTGTATGATACAACAGGAGAAACTATTATTCGTTTGGAGACTTCCAAACAGGGCGGTGAGTTGATCATTAAAGTCAGCAATCCTTTTGATCCTGAAACCTCTTCACCCAAACAGGGAACAGGATTTGGATTAAAATCGGTACAGCGCAGGCTTTACCTGCTATTTGCAAGACATGATTTGCTTGTGACGGAAGCAAAAGAAAATATTTTTACAACGATAGTAAAAATTCCGCAAATGCCTGGAGTCTGACCTCGCCGTCTGACTCCTTTAAAAATAAATAAATGAAATGAGCCATAAAATTTTCGAGGTAAATTATACCAACCACCGATGAAAATTTTATGGCGAATTCCATGTGGCAAAAAA
>CAMLEX010000433.1 GCA_946479055.1 uncultured Bacteroidota bacterium
TAGTTAAAGTAGGCGGTTATTATATCTTTGCAACTATAAATGGTATCCTTTCTAAGCCATATCTCTAGCCGGGGCATAGTTTGAGAATCGGTCTGCGCTAATGGATTGGCGGCTCCGATAAAAGTGGCATTGTTAGATGCAGCAACAGCAGGATTAAGCTTACTATTTACAGCATCACCTTTGTAAAGCCAGGGGAATTTTATATAGTTTGTATACTGATTTTTGCAATTATAGGTATATACAGGATTATTCAGTGACGATAGATATTGATACAACGGTGTATAAAGAGGTGTTGATGTACTGAAATAAGAAACACCAAGTTGAGGACAAGTGAGAGTTGTATCCCATACGGTCGTAACCGTTGACCAGTACATATCAGGATTGAATGGCTCAGACAGTACAGGAGAAAGTTTAAGATTAACGCTATCAACAGTAGCTTTTCTGGGTATTTCCCAAAAACTGAATTTTACAAAAGCAAGACTATTCCTGAACCATCTGCTGGCATAAGCACTATCTCTCAATCCTGCTCCTCTCCATAATTGAGGATAGGCTGTTTGTTCAGCCGGGTAAGGTTTAGTGATACCGGTGCAACCAAGTAAATAAGATAAGTTGGAAAATAAAGTTCTCTTTTGTTTGATCGTCACAAAATTCCATTTTCCAAGCGCAGGATAGGCAGTATTAAACCCTGAAACTATTGCCTGAAGCGTATCACAAGAAACATTTGCAACTGAGGCCGTTCCTGTTGAAGGAGGAAGCAATAAAGCACCAGGAAGAACAGGTGCTGTCGGTGAAGGCAAAAAGTAGGGGATATTACAGCTCTCAAAAAATTCACGATACTCATGAAATTCTTTCCTATACCCAAGTTTAGCATTAAAATAACTTGTTAGCAGTTGATAATACTCGCTCTTGACTATTGTATCACTTGATGTTGTAACCTGTGCATTTGGAAATTCGCCCAGAAACCTGGAATATAACTTTGCCATTTCTTCACAGGAAATACAGGACGATGTGCTATCACATTGCAAAGCAGCAGGTATAGTAATGGGTTGTAAAAGATAGTTGCAGGTACTCCCGCTATCACATATGTTTCTGAGGGCTTGCAAGTCATTCTCCGACATTTCTACACTATACAATCCATTTACATAAGCTGAAAAAGACGGATAACCATTCGAATTTTGCTGATAAGCATTATAAATATTATTGACTTTCGTACACTGGCAACTGTCGGGCTTTTCCCAAACTTCATTTTCAACAAAAGAAGCTGGCCTGTCAAATGGATCAGGATCATTGATTAAATAAGGATGACATGCCTGTGTGTTATAAGGCCTTTTTACACTATCTGCGTAATGCCTTAGTACATCATCAAAACTTTTAAAGCGATAAGTACTTGAAGGAGTAACAGAGCTCGCCCCAAACACATGGTTTTCATCTCCGCCTTCTTTGCATACTTGTATCAGTCGAGGTATAATGATAGCAGAATCTGTAAGCGTAAAATTGCAAGGTTTCAACTGGTTCCACCATTGCGAAGCATAAAGGCGGCAATTCTCATCAATAAACTGATTCAGCTCAGCTCTGCCTGAACCCGCATCCTGCGGACCTGATCCTGTAGTACTCGCTGCAAACGGAGGAAAGTTCAATGCATGTGGCGGTACAGTTATTACATTACCCTGGCATGGCAATCCATTTAATATCTGATCTATGATTTTCCGTTTTTCATTCATGTACAGCTCCCTGAAATTTCTCCAGGCCATATCCTTATCACCTGTGCAAGCTGCATCAATTTCAAAAGCATGTTGATTAGTTGCATAATTATTAAAACAAGTGTTGTCATCAGGATCACATTTTACCATTGCAGTTGCAAGCGACCAAATATTAATAGCCGTACCTGATTGTGGTTGCAACATTTTGCTTTCCATAACAGATCGCCATGTATTTGCATAAGCAGGATTTGCGGCCGGATTAAAGAACGGGTCTCTTTTAGACGCTACAAATGAGAACTGATTGAAAGGTGCTGAACTATTAGCCGTCGGATTTAAATAACCGCTGTCAACAGCTGCCTGGTAGGTTTCCGTTTTTTCAAAACGTTCGTCCCAATTGTAACTTGCGGCAATACCGGGTTCTTCAATCTTTTGAAGTTTACAAAATTCCGGATGCAACGGAAGAAGAGTTTCTGCCCAGGATTCCTTAAAGTTCTTTTCAAATTCTTCTTTCGAAATACTGTTATGTGTAGGTGGGACTTTGACACCATCCTTATTAACGATAGAATCTGGTTTTCCATCCGCATCAAGGTATGGTTGGCTCACTGTTTGAAAAACGTATGGACTATTAGTCGAAGACTTGTAAAAAATAGAATAGTTATCCACCAGGTCAGGATCAGCGTATTGACCAAACGGTGCTGTCATATCCATAAGCATAGCTTGCCGTAGGGATTTATGCAATCCTCTTTGCTCGCATAATTCGTTGCATTCTTCCAACTGCCGTTGATAGGCCAATGATGCATGGGTACGGTAAGAAGCAGAATCCTGCGGGCTTATTCCCATCTCCTCCATGAACTTGTTTCGGAAGAATTCCCAGCTACCGAGACTGGTCATACAGGATTGGCATTCAGGTTCGCATTGCAATTGCTGACGAAGAATTTGTTTTTCTTCTTCAATAAAATATTCCAGTTTTTTGCAAGTATTTTTTGCATGGAAAATACTATCACGGTAATAGTCCAGTGCAGGTTTGCTAATAGTAAGCCTTTTTGTAACTAAGTAACTTCCTTCCGCTAAAATCAAAGTCGTATCCATTTGCGGAAAAGCTGTAAAAGGATTGCACAATGTATCAGCAGGGTTCAAACTGACATTGGAACGAACAATACGAATTGGATTTCCGTTATTGAAACTATTATTACAATCATCCGTAATTGTAATTTCCAAATTATACATACAATCATAACAAATATTGGTACCGGCACATGTACCAATACGAATGCTATCCGGAGCAAGAGAATAAATGAATCGATGACTGCCCGATTTTGGAACAAGCAATGCCTTTGATGATTCAATCAAAGTTCCCGTTACCTGGTTATTGGTAGAATCAACCAATTTTTTGGTTATGGTTCGTAAAACATTTGAAGGCAACTTGTCCAGTGATGAAGGCTTATCACCCGCCAGTGCAGTCGCTATCGTTCTGCCACGCATATCCACATAGCTTACGCTATACTGACCATTGGCATCACGCACCATGTTTTTAAAATAATGCGTAGCATTGCCTACCTCCGTTCCAAACAGGGCGTCCAAATCTTCCTGGTCAGCAGAACCATAATAATATTTTGTTTCATGATCACTGCCAATTTTAAAATCAAGACCTACACCGCCTTGTTTAATAATACGGCCTGTGTTGTCTTGCGTATAAACTGTTTCAGTAAAAGGAAATGCGTTAGCATCAGGAATAAACTTATTAAAGCCGTCAGTTTTTTCGGGGTTATTAATCGAATAGTATTTTGATGCCCCGCTTTGGATACCCAATGCTTCTGCGCCTTTTGCACAATAATCATTTGGGTTGGTTAATTCATAATCATAGCGGTCTTTACCATATTCTGCACCATTAACTGCCGGATTAAAATCAGGAGTAAATTTGATAATAGAACTTAACGTAGGGCTCGGAAGAACCTGTATCACCGGCCTTCCCTGGAAATCGTAAAAAGTTTCTGCAACTACCGTTGCGTTAGTACTGTTATCTTTTGTAACGGTTTGCCTTCCTTTTAAGGAGCCATCAAAATACTGGACTACTGATTTTCGTTTACCCTCTTCAGCATAGGTTGTCGTTGCCTGCCAGTTTAAATTTCTTTCATGACCCTCAAAATCAAATCGGCCCAGCCCATTTTGCGCTAAATAATCTGAACTCCAGTTGGCTTCTATTCTCTGACTGCTTGGCTTTACCTGTACAGATCTTACCCGAAAAAATAAGATACCACCATTATCATAGAGTAATGGTATTTTATAATCTTCCCGTTTTATACTAACCCGGCTGGCATTATCATCAAAAATTTTAGCAGGATCTAAATTGGTTGTTCCACTGTAGTAATAATTTCCAACTGCAGTAGAATCTATATAGCTCCACTCAAGATCGTATTCATCAGCAGTTCTTTCTTTTGTCCAAAAAACCTTCAACTCACCATCAGCTGCTACTGACGAAATATCTTTATTAACGGTTCTGATAGCATTATTTGAGCAGTTAAACTGGTAATCCCTGTTGATCCAGATTTCGTTTTCAACCATTAGTGAAGGAAGAAAAACAGACGAATCACCATATATGGGAATAACATCAAGGATTTTGAGCACCGATTTATAATAGCCGGTTTGCAGATAAACAGATTTGTTGGTATAACTCTTTAACTTATTATAATCAATGGTAAGCGAATCGGTTTTAGTAATGATTTGGTTCAGGTTGTTAGTGAAATCAATAGTAAACTTAAGTTTTACTTTAAAAGAATCCGGAAGCACCCGGTTGGCATATTCATATATCTTAAACGTAATAACATTTTGCACACTGTACGTATTCAATACAGTAGCATTCAATACCTGATTAAAAAATACAGTATCCGCAACCGTTCTTACAGAATCCTTCCGGATCTGCCCGCTACTGCCTTCCATTGGCAGCGACTTATATTTTTCATCCGTGGCAAAAAGCTTTATTACAGCTATCGCCATAAAACTAAAAACCAGGACAATTTTTTTACTATGCCGTACAAAGTTGCTCATAAAGGATTTGTTTATTGTTCATCGTATGAGTTTGCCAGCTCATAAGTGCTGAATGTTTCAGGATTCAGCACAAAAACGCCATTTTCCCTGTTGAATATCCAGTTTGTTAAAAAAACACTATCGTTAAAAGCTCCGGTTTGATAATTACTGAAAACAATTTTAACCCTGGCATAAAGTTGTGGGCCTTCTTCCTGCAATGCTTCCTTTCTTAAAGTAAACTTTATTGAGGCTGGCTGAAAATTATTAAGGCTATACAATAGCTCATAGTTCTGATAAGGTGCTTCATTCTTAAA
>CAMLEX010000434.1 GCA_946479055.1 uncultured Bacteroidota bacterium
ATTATGGATTGATTGGTGTAAAGGTAGAGGGCAACAGGAAGTCCATTGTTATGGTGAATGCAGGCACCGGCACGCCTCAGGAAGTTCAAACTGTTCCACTCAATCAAAAGAATGTATTTTTCAGAGCGGAGTGTAATTTCACGGACCGGAAAGATATAGCCCATTTCTTTTACAGTATTGACGGAAAAACATGGACGCCTGTCGGTACACCACTGAAAATGTCGTACACACTTCCACACTTCATGGGCTACCGTTTTGGCTTGTTCAACTATGCAACAAAACATATAGGAGGCTATGCTGACTTTGATTTCTTTCGCATAAAAGATCAAATAGTACAATAGTAGAGCTAAATAGAACCAAAGAAATTCGGTAGTAGCCCGTTTAAAAAATCAGCAAAATTTAGGGCATTTTTTTGCCAGCAATTTTGAATGAAACCTCTTGATTCACTGACTTTGTAAAAATCGTTTTTGTAGGTTTGGAAACCGAAATAATTGTGTATTTTACACTTATTCTGGTACGACTAATACGCTTGCTATGAGGCTGCTATATAAAATCGAAGGATTGAAAATGCTTCTTGTTGTGTTTGCATTTCTTTTTTCTCTTCCCAACATTATCGCCCAAAATACTGACCTGCATTTTAAAAATTTCAGCAATAAAGATGGCTTATCCTCAAATTTAGTAAACACTATTTTGAAGGACAAATATGGCTATATGTGGTTTGGTACTGAAGATGGGCTGAATAAATTCGATGGTTCCAACTTCAGAGTGTACAGGCACAAACCAGGAGATAGCACTACCATTGCGGGCAATGCAATCCTGGCAATGTGTGAGGATAAATTTGGCAACCTGTGGGTAGGAACCGATCAATCCCTGTCCTTTTATGACCGCAAAAGAGATGTATTCATTAACTATGATTTTGTAAAAAATAGCACAGCGCGGTCTTTAGCTGTTGACCATTTAGGCAATGTGTGGGTAGGAAGCTATTATGGATTGTACCTATACAATCCGCAAAAAGGGATTTTAAGACACTATCTGGCAAATCCCGAAAAGACTGGGCATTTAAAATCGAATGCAATCCTCAGTGTGTTTGAAGACAGACATCACAGGATTTGGGTTGGAACCGGTAGGGGCGTGCACTTATATGTTCGGGGAAAAGACCAATTTATAACCTATGAATATTCTGCATCAGATTCCAACACCATTGGAGGTAATTGGGTTCAATCCATTACAGAGAGCGCTGATGGTTGTTTATGGTTTGCTACAAATGGTGGTTTAAGCAAACTCTTACCAGGTGGTAAGGGGTTTAAAAATTATCGTCATAGCAAGGGAACCAACTCGCTGGTCTCCAACCAGGTTTCCGTTGTAGCGCCTGACCATAGAGGCAGAATATGGGTTGGTACAGAAAAAGGCTTGAATATTATAGATCCGGCCACAGATAAGATCAGTACAGTAAATAGTGACTCGAGAAATAAATACAGTTTGATAGGAAACTCGGTACGTTGCATTTATGTTGATAAGAATGATATATACTGGATTGGGACTTACCAGGGAGGTGTGAATAAGTATGATGAAAATCTTGCTTTTTTCAACCTTAGGCAGAGCAATTTGTTAGACCCTTTCGGCTTGAGCAGCCCAATAGTAACCTCTTTTGTTGAAGCTCCGTCGGGTGACCTCTATATAGGAACAGATGGTGGGGGACTTAATTTACTCAATCGTAAAAATGGGTTGCTTACCCATCCAAATTTAGGAGGCGCAAAAGGCAAAGCATCTTCTATTTTGGCGATGGAGCGTGTTGGCAATGAACTTTGGATCGGCACCTATGGAGAAGGTTTATATGTACTTAACATGTTGACTGGTGCAGTGAGGCAACATCTTCGAGGCAACGGTCCGAAAAATCTTTCGGGTAATGCAGTCTTTTGCATCAAAAAAGATAGAGCCGGAAAAGTTTGGATTGGTACAAACGGCAAAGGAGTGAATGTTTTCGATCCATCCACCGGAGCATTTTTGAAAATGGATTCCATACGAATTGAAAGTGGGGGAACAGTTCTCGCGGATGGTTATATCAGAGCTATTGAAGAGGACAATTCCGGAAATATCTGGATCGGTACTCAGGGATTGGGTATAGCAGTTTATGATCGTTCCACTATGCGGTTTAGGATGATGAACAAATGGAACAGCAATTTGCCTTCAAAAAATGTATACGCTATTTATGCTGACGAGGAAGGTAATATCTGGGTAGGCACCTCCGACGGAGGCTTGAGCTTACTTGAAAAAAATAGAAAATCCTTTGTGTCTTACTCTGAAACAGAAGGCTTGTCAAACGCTGTTGTTTATAAGATACTAAATGACAATGAAGGCAAAATATGGGTGAGCACAAACAAAGGTATCAGCAGCTTCGATAAAAAAAGCAGGAAATTCAAGAACTATTCGTTTCAGAATGGCCTTCAGCAGAGTACATTTTCTTTGGGTGCTGGAATCAAAACCAGTAGGGGAGAATTATTCTTTGGAGGGCTCGAAGGGTTTAATTATTTTGATCCGACGAGATTGCATGTTAATAAAAAAGTTCCGGCACTCGTGTTCACAGATTTAAAGATTTCAAACCGGAGTATTGCTCCGGGTGACAAATCACCAATAAAGGAACATATCTCCATTGCTAAAGAAATTCAACTTGATTATAAACAAAACTTTTCATTAGACTTTGCAGCATTAAACTATACCTCTCCATTAGACAATCGTTACTCTTATAAACTCGAAGGTTTTGACAAAGAGTGGAATGACGTGGGATCAACGCATACGGCTGTTTATACCAATCTAGACCCTGGTCAATATGTTTTCATGGTGAAAGCCAGAAGCGATGATGGTTTGTGGAGCACACCGGAACAAACCATAGCTATCTATGTGAAGCCCCCATTTTGGCGAACAATCTATGCTTACATCTTTTACTTTTTTGCGGCAATAGGTTTCGTAGCCCTGGTCCGGTATCGTGGCATACGCAAACTAAAAAATAAGTTTGCTCTTGAGCAAGAGAGAATTCAGTTTCAGCAGATGATTGAAGAAGAAAAAAGAGAAGGGAAACGCCAGCATGAATTTGATCAACTGAGAATTAAATTCTTAACCAATTTGAGCCATGAGTTCAGAACACCTATCTCTCTGATTATTGGTCCGGTTGATAAAATGTTAGAGTATGAAGTTCATAGTGAGAAGATGGAACAGCTTGGGCTTGTCAAACGCAACGCTCGCCGACTTTTGAATTTGGTAAACCAATTGCTTGATTTTAGAAAACTAGAAGAGAACGAATTAAACCTGAATCCTACAGATGGAGATATTGTTAGTTTCGTTGGTGACATAGCTGAATCATTCAAAGACATGGCAGAGTATAAGGAGATTAATTTTTCTTTTTCAACTACCTTATCCCATTATTACACAGAATTTGATCATGATAAAATCGAAAGAATATGCTTCAACCTTTTATCCAATGCATTTAAGTTTACTGAAAAGGGTGGTAAAATAACTTTAGTGATAGATGAGGGAGCAGGATCGGAATTAATAATTCGAATTACCGATACTGGCATCGGTATGAATCCCGAAGAAAAAGACAAGATATTCGATCGGTTTTATCAATGCAAGATTAAATCTGACATCTTAAACCAGGGTAGTGGTATTGGTCTCTCCATAACAAATGAATTTGTAAAGCTGCATGGTGGTACAATACAGGTTGAGAGCGAACCAGGTCTAGGTTCTACTTTTACAATTCTACTTCCGTTTAAGCAAGTTTTTAAGGCTTCTGAAGATGCACCTTTATCTTTAAACGGTACTGCTGAAAATCATCAGAACAGTTTGCAAAAACCATTAGATGTGGTTGCCGGACCTGAAAAATCAACGGTGCTGATCATTGAAGACAACAATGATTTTAGAAATTACATTAAGGATAATTTGAAATGGTATTATAAGATTGTTGAAGCTTCAGATGGCAAGGAAGGATGGCAGAAGGCACTTTCCAGTCATCCAAAAGTTATTGTTAGTGATATCAGCATGCCCCGTATGGATGGAATTACTTTAAGCCGGAAATTAAAATCAGATAAAAGAACAAGGCACATCCCAATCATTTTGTTAACTGCGTTGACAGGGGATGCCAATCAGTTAAAGGGGCTGAAAACAGGGGCCAGCGATTACCTGACAAAACCGTTCAGCTTTGATATATTGCATGTCAAGATCAAAAATCTTCTCGCCTTAAACCAAAGTTTGGAAAATACCTACTCCAAACAGTTGAAAGTAGTTGCCCCGGAAGTAAAAGTGGAATCTCAAGACGAGCAGTTGTTACTCAAGATTTCCCTATATATCGAAGCTAACATCGATAGTCCTAGTCTTTCTGTAAAGGAGTTAAGTAAACATCTTTTCATAAGTCGGGGGACACTTTATAGCAAAATAGTTAGTCTAACTGGAGAAACTCCTGTGGAATTTATAAGGTCAATCAAATTGAAAAAAGCAGCGGCACTTTTAGAAAAGAGTGATCTTAAGATTGCTGAGATTGCATACACGGTTGGATTTTCTACCCCAAATTATTTTACCAGGGCCTTCAAGGCAAAGTATAATGTTTCCCCTACTGAATATATTAGTTTAAAAAGAGGAGTGGACGATTCGGCGCAACATACTGAAACGGCATCTATAAGCAGTTTATAACAATTTAATGTACGGACCTCAGTTTGGATGGTATTACTTTTATTTCATGCCGGTAAAATTTTTGTCAATGAGATAAGTTTTTAAGTCCTTATTAACCTTTTTGAACATTTTGGACAGGAATGAATGCAAATGTGCTAGGCAGTTAAAGCCCGTTAAACGAATTTTACTCCATAACCAGGCACCCTAATAAGACGATATAAAGACGAATAACTGTTGCACTTTTTTTCCATAAGCATAGCGATCGTAAACCCTCAGTTTCTACTGAAGGTTTCTTATTATACAAGTGAGATCGGAAGAGCACACGTCTGAACTCCAGTCACTACCACAGATCTC
>CAMLEX010000435.1 GCA_946479055.1 uncultured Bacteroidota bacterium
AACAATACCTGCTTGACACTTTTTACAACCGAATAAAGAACGAAGGCATCCGTGACCTCAATATTGAAGGTGCTGCGGCTATACCTGCCGGTATAGTGCTGGCAAGCCGTGGGAACAAATCTTTCCCGAAAAATTTTTTAATATTTACTTCCAACCGGTTTTGGGAAAGCCAGGATTCCGCCTTTATTAAAATTATAAAAGTCGGCGCCAATACAGACACTGCTTTTTTCCAGGGAATATCGGGATTGGATTATTCTTATGCGACAGACCAGTTATTACTTACTGTATCTACGGAAAATACATATGATAGCTATAACGATGGCAGTATTGGAAAAAGTTATTTATGGATCATCAATGATATTTCTTCTATAAAGAGGCTGGCTGCCATCAACCCTGACAGGATCATAGACCTGGAAGAAGTGAATCCTCGGTTTAAAGGCAATAAAATAGAATCGGTTTGTATTGCAGCGGAAAATAAAAAGGAAAAAGAATTAATCCTGGTTTCAGATGATGATAAAGGCGGCACTGTTTTGTTCAGGATGAAATTGTAGATTGGCTAAAGGATAAATCCTTGTCTACTTTATGCGCTTTATTATTCCCAGCGCAAAAAAGCAAAAGCTGGCAACAGAAGTAAATGTCCGTATGGTATGAAACCGGTTCCATGTAGCACGCAAAGATTCCCAGTTAGCAGGCAATGTATTTTCCGTCCATGTTTTTATTTGGTTATCGATCGGCACTTCTATCGCTACAGTAATGATCAAAGTAACAAACATCAACAAGAAAGCTGTATTATATAAGTAAAAAGAAGGTTTATAAGCCAGGCGGCTTTGCCAAATAACCAGCAGCATGAATACTAAAGTAGCCGGCATTAGGATACGCATAGGTATCGCCACATTGGCAATGATCGTTTTGCCGATATGAATATACTCTGAAGGCGCAAAATTATCAAGTGAACGGGTGAGTGTAAACCAGGTACCCCAGAAAACTCCTGTTACCAATGCCGTAAGCAACAACGCTATGAATTCAGTTGCCTTTAATTTCATACAGCAAATAAAAAAAATAAATTCTCTTTTAAAAAGAGAAATCGGTGAGTGCAGGTTTTAAGCAGCCCGGTTGAGGAAATAAAAGGTAAATCAACAACCGGCAAAGTATTGTTCCGCTCTTATGCATTATACATCCATTCCCTGAATTGGGGTGCCATTTCCTGGCTTACTATTACATTGTGTTTTATTTGAGACAGTGTCAGATCTATCTGCAATTTTACCCTTTGATAGGTTTTAAACCCATGAATAAAATCAATGTTAACAATATACTGCCGGTTGACTCTGAAAAATTGTTCTTTATCCAGTTCCAGCTCAATATCGCAAAGATTCTTATCAGTTATATATTCCTGGCCTATGCGATCAATAACATTGACAGACCTGTGCTCCGTATGAAAAAGAACTATATCATTAATGGGCAGAGAAACATTCTCTTTCCCTTTTTTAACAATCATCCGATGCTTTGTATGCTTAACTGTGTCATACCCTCTATTGTTTATGGTTTGACCATTATGAAAATAATTGTTCAGCATCCTGAATTTTGCTAATGCCCTGCGCAGACGGCCAGCGTCAACCGGTCTCAGCAAATAAGCAATGCAATTATATTCAAATGCTTCAAGCATAAACCTGTCGTCATCGGCAATAAAGATTACGGGTGTGCAGCTATTTGTATGATTAAATATTTCAAAAGAAAGTCCGTCGTTGAGCTGAACGGCACTCAAGACAATATCTATAGACGGACGGTGGGAGATATATTCGATGCTTTTACTTACACTGTCAAGTTGTGAAGTTATGTTCACATCATCGGCAATGGCTGATAATGTAGTTATCAGATGCTCCATCGCAGTTTTCTTATCTTCAATAATTACAGCATTAAGCATAACAAATAGTTTAAGGTTATGCACAGGAAAATAAAATACATGCTGCTTCTCTAAGGGATATTGCAAGTAAAAAGAGCTTTAAAAAAACCTTGCTAAAGTTCTGACATTTTTTCCAATATTAGTTTTCAACTTTTTCATACTTTTTATTGTATCCAGTACCTATCCTGGGAACGAACAAAAGATACTGGCACATTTTATGAGCCATATGGATCTAAAGCTTTTTTATGGCAACAAAAACCACTGCAAATACGCTTACAGTATACAGTACCGTATTTAGTCACAAGGGACATATTCCATCTGAATACACCTGCGATGGAAAGGATATTAATCCACCGCTTGAAGTTGAAAATATTCCTGAAGGAACCAAATCACTGGCATTGATAATGGAAGACCCGGATGCGCCCAGGGGAACGTTTGACCATTGGCTTGTGTGGAATATTTCACCCAATGAAGCAATATCCGAGCAAACAAATCCCGGCATCAGTGGTACCAATGATTTTGGCAAAACAGGATATGGAGGCCCCTGCCCTCCTTCCGGTGTGCATCGTTATTTTTTTAAGGTCTATGCATTAGATACCAAACTGGAGCTGTTAGCCGGAGCTGATAAAAAGACCTTGCTTGAAACCATGAATGGTCATATACTGTCTGAAGGTGAAATAATGGGCCTTTATCAAAGAAAAAAAACCAGTATATAATTTCGGCGACTATAGCTTTCGGCTTCAATAATGGAAGCTAAAAAATGAGCATGGCTTTCTTTCAGGCCTGGGATTTGACATTACTCTCCTGACGCCATCATCTTGCAAACGGCATATCATGAAAAAACTGGCAGGTTTGTGGGTAAGCAACTTTATCTTCTTATTCATGGCATACACACAACCTATTGTTATTGCTGATTCGGTTCCAGTTGCTGATACGGCAATATTGCCAGGTGATTATGCCCTGGTAGCAGGTGGCAGTAAAGGTATTGGTTATGCAATTGCAGAAGCCCTTGCCAGGCGCAAATACAATCTGATACTTATAGCAAGACACCTGGATAGCCTGGAATCCGCAAAGAAAAAATTAGAATCAGCTTATCATATTCATGTAGAATTATTAGTCAATGATCTGAGCCGTGAACAAGCTGCAGATGAAATTGCACTATGGTGTATTGCAAAAAACATACGACTAAAAATGCTTTGCAATGTGGCCGGAGCTGGTGGTGAACGGGATTATTTATCATTATCTCTCGACTCACTACGCTATATGGTCAGGCTTAATGTAGAGTCTTGCATGGCTCTTTCATTAAAGTTGCTTCCGCTGCTGGAGAAAAATGCACCCTCTTATATTTTAAACGTAGCCAGTATGGCTGGTCTTGCTCCTATTCCAATTAAAAATATGTATAGCGCCACTAAATCTGCCGTTGTATTTTTCAGTTATTCTTTGCACTACCAGTTAATGGACAAAAATATAGGTGTAAGTTGTCTTGCACCCGGTCCTGTATTTACCAAACCTGAAATTATAAAAGACACGAAAAACAAACTGGGTTGGCTGGGAATGAAGATGGCAGTGTCGCCAAAAAGGGTAGGTGAAATAGCTGTCCGTAACACTTTAAAAAAAAAGATACTTATTGTACCCGGCTGTTTAGCTAAATTTTCATCAGTAGTGATACGTCTGCTTCCCCGGCGGGTGATCGTATCTATCTACGATAAAGCAGAAAGAAAATTCCAAAAACAACAACGATAGCTTTTGTAAAAAAAGTACTAAATTTTATTCCTGACTTTTTAAATGTACTCCGGTTAATCTGGCTATAAACTATTCAAGCAAACGAAATGACAAGTTACAAATTGTAGGCATTTATGTTTACAAAGTGTGGTTTCTTATTGGGCATGAAAGAAAGAGCGACCATGATGGGAAGAAAACTGGAAATAAACTCTGAACCTGGCAAAGACACATCTGTAATGATAACGGTGCCGTTGAATGCGTAAAAGAAATCGGCGAAATATGTAAACCCATTTGATTGATATAATGGTGTAAGCTGTCTCCCCTATAATTTACCCTTATAAGCGGTACATTGTTTGATATATTTTGTTTTCTCTTCAACTGTAAAACAAATAGTATGAAACAAAATAATCGTATCAGCGCCGCTGCCATTTTCATGTTAACATTGATTGCCTGTACTAATGCACCTGATGCAGAAAAAGCAAAGACCTCAGAGGCAAAAGAAGTAAGCACAGCTGCCGGTGAAACATGGAAGGTAGACACGACTGAAAGCAAAATAGAATGGGTTGCCACTAAGGTAAGCGGTTACCATACAGGCACTGTAAACATAAAGGACGGAGAATTAAATATACAGGATGGTAAACCAACCGGTGGAAATTTTGTACTGGATATGACCAGCATAATTGTTTCAGGCCCTCCTCAAAATGATGAAAAAAGCAACAACAAATTATTAACTCATCTTAAATCTCCTGATTTTTTTGAAGTGTCAGCCCATCCCATCGCAACTTTTGTAATAACATCCGTAACACCATTCACCGGCACTGTAAAAGACACAGCAGATCCACGCCAGGAAACAATCAGTAAATATAAAGTAGCTAATCCTACACATACTATTAGCGGCAACCTTACCATCAAAGGAATTACCAAAAACATTGAATTTCCAGCAAGCATCATTGTCGGTAACAATTCTGCAAATGCAATTGCCAAATTCAATGTTGATCGCAGAGAATGGAACATTGTATACCCGGGAAAACCTGATGATCTTATACGCAACGATATTCATTTGGGAATTTCGCTGAAGGCGGATAAATAATATCGGAATATTTTATCAGGGTAATGTACTGAAAATAAAAAACGGCTCCATTTGATGGGAGCCGTTTGCATATTGTCTCTTGCCCGTTGCCTACAATCCTCCGGGCATTTGTTTTTTCTGTTTCAATGCTGAAAGACTTGGGTCCATTTCTATTGCTTTATCACAAAGATGCTGACCTTTCTCTTTTTCACCTTTTTTCTGATAACTCATACCTATCATGTAGAGTGCTGATGCATTTCCTTTATCATAAAACAAAACCTGGTCCCAATAGTCAATAGCCTGCTGGTATTTT
>CAMLEX010000436.1 GCA_946479055.1 uncultured Bacteroidota bacterium
TTGGGAAAACGCAACTCAAGATTATTCAGGTAGCCTTCGCTTTTGACTTCAATTTTATCTTTTTTGAATATTTTTTTCAGGCGTTCCATCTCAATATCGTCTACTGGTTTGTCAACAATTACGATGGCATTGTTGACATCGCCGCCTTTGATCAGGTTATTATCAAGTAACATTTCCAGCTCATGCAAAAAACAGAAAGTACGGCAGGGAGCAATTTTCTGTTTGAAATTTTGCATACTCTTAAGCTCCGCATGTTGTGTGCCTAATACCGGGGAATTAAAATCAATAAGAGTGGTAACCTGGTATTCGGTTGAGGGCATGACCACCATTTCCACTCTTTTCGCTTCATCGTAGTGATAAATGTTTTCGTCGATGCTATACCAAAGTTTAGCGGCATCCTGCTCTGTCACGCCAACTGTTTCAATAAGGTCTACAAAAGGTTGCGAACTACCGTCCATTATAGGCATCTCGGGTCCGTTGACCTCGATCAGGCAGTTGTCAACACCCATGCCTACAAGAGCCGCTAATACATGCTCAACAGTACTAACTGAAGCGCCATTTGCTACCAGTGTGGTACCCCGGCTGGTATCTGTTACCAGGTCACAATCGGCTTTGATAACGGGCTGTTCAGGTAGATCGATTCGCTTAAATTGAAAACCAAAGCCAGGAATGGCCGGTCTCAATGTAAGGTCTGCCATAACTCCGGTGTGCAGGCCTGTGCCGGAAATAGTTACTGCCTCGTTTAGTGTGTGCTGTTTATCAGGATTGAAATTGGGAGTCATGCGTTATTTCTTAAGCGGGGGCAAAGATAATGTTTAACGAGTAACGGGAAACGAGTAACGGGAAACCGAGTATTTTATTCCATCATCTGTTCAATATGCGCCAGCTTTCCATCCCTGGTCATTCCTTCAATAATAACGCGAAAGGCGCCACTTACATCATTATTGTAAAAAGAAAGAACGACATGGTTATTTTGAGGAGTTGTGATGACGGATGGATTCCAATATAAGGTAGTACGTATATCCCGTTGCTCATTGCGGGTATTAAAAGCCGCGTAATTGGGCGAATAGAATTCTTTAATAAGCGTATAGCCAAATACTTTATTACTGTTCAGGCCTTTTCCGGGTTCAGGTTTTACATCACCACCCCGGCGGGTATAAATGGCGATAGCTCCATTAGCGCCATTAAATCCACCCATGAAGGGAGGGCGAAATACTTTTATATAAGCTACATCGTTAACGTTTAATGATGACACAAAACTTGGATCAACAGCTGTTTCATCAAGATATAATTGTGGGGAACCACCCCGCCACTGCATGGAAGGATTAGCTCCGTTTGTGTTTATTTGCAAACCGGCCACTTTCCCCTGCAAATAAGTAAATATATTGATGGCACTGGCGGCAAAGGGATCATTTACCAGGTCAAACTGGTAACTATCACCACCGCTAAACATCCCCGAAGAATATTTTTCGTCCAACAATTGTGTCGGTGATTTTCCTTTACTTTTTACTGTTACATTTTCCAATGTTTTTACCTTCATCATTTCAGCTAAACTGTTAGCTTCATTGGCAAGCATGAACTGACGATAATTTCCAGTAGTATCCGGAGCGACGCCATAAGGCCTATAAAAATTAGCCGGGTTTAAGGAAGGTGCCGGCAATCTGTCCGTCATAAACTGTATACTGGCGTCCTTTAATTCTTTTGCCTTTTGAAAACTATAATAAACCTGTGCCGTATCAAAAATGATAGTAGCAGCGTCGTTAAATGTTCCGTTTGATTCCACCGGTACTAAAATCATCTGTCCTGCTTTGTCTTTTTGCTTTACCATTAGTACGACAGAAGCATCGCGGTTGATCTGCCCCGGCAATACGCCAAGCACTTTACCGGATAAAGTAATATAACTGGTATCTTTTGCATACAGAGGCGGATTTATTTTACCACTTACTATATCATCCCATTTGAAACGACGCCAGCCATGGGTAAGCATTACCAGGTCGAGATGCTGGTTGGCAGAATCTGAATTGTTTGAAAAATAATAAGCCGGATTATATACCTGGCCTTTTAATTCACTACTGAGCATCAGGTGCGAAATAATATTACTGCTGCTGTCTGTACCAATGCCCGCATCAGTAATTGAAACAGAAAGATTGGCCATAAGGCTATCCGGAACCGATATTTTTATTTCATTTCTTTCTCTTTTATTCAGGCCCCAGCGCTGTACTTCCATTTCTGGATGAAAAGAATATTCCTTGTTATTGATATAAGTAATTCTTTCAGCCAGGGGCTTCCAGTTTTTATCAAATAATGTGATAGTAAGGATGCCACTTGGTAAACCGGATGTAGGTATGGTTCCTTTTATAGGTCCTGATCCAGTGGCCCTCGCTACTTTAAAAGCAGGATGCTGATAAATAGTACCTACAAGGTATACACTATCCATAGTACTTATCATACCGGGCGAACAGGCTACTGAGAATATGCGGTTAGTTCCTGAAATTTCTACCTGCAATGTAGCGCCATCACTTTTTATTTTTGGCAATTCTGTATTATGTTCAACACCTTTTTCATCTTTCCATTTTGCGGTATAAGTGAGACTACTTTCAGGGGTAAGAAAAAAATAGCCCATCCCATCATGTATCGTATTAATATCATCTTGTGTTTTTCCCTGGCTGTTTATTACACTGCCTTTTATTTTTACCGGCCGACCCCATTGATCATTTGCTTTAAAAGCAATTTTATTTGGAATTCCGGCAATTATATCCCCTCCCTCAGGAAAAAAACGGATAGTTGGGACGACCTTATTTTTTGCATCGGCCGGGATGCTTTCCTTAGTAAGAACGGGGATCTCTTTATTGTAAAGAAATGCAGAATCAAAATTGAGCATCCATTTTGTATAGGCTCGTACGTGTATTGATTTCCCTTTGTAGTCGGCGGGAATTTCAAATTGCCCGCCTGTAATGCCTTCTACCATCGGGCTTACAGCATGCAATACCAGGTTGCCTTTATCATCAATCCAATCTATATACAACGTTTTGCTTTCATCTGCAGGCGCCACTTCATTGATCATATATACTTTGAACCAGATGGTTTCGCCTATGGAATAGGCGGATTTATCGTAATGAATATAAATGCGCTCAGGACTATATTTATTTGCATACAATTCCAGGTTGGCCTCAATAGATTGTGCTTTTGCTAAATAAAGATTGCTGGCAATACAGATCAGTATAATTGTGCAATTGCGAAGAGCGTTCGCCATTTTTTTCTTCAATGAAATCATGCCTGTAAATTACGGCAGTAAGCGAAAAGAATGAACAACTTAACAGTTTTGCAACAAAAAAATTTGTCGAATATGTGGATCACTGATTAAACGGGCGTGCACTTATAGAAAATTAATCTTTGTACATCTATCAATACATATCATCTGCCGTGCTGAAATATTTTTGGATACATAATAGAGGAGACTATTATCCTTCGGGTAAGTTGCTATCTTCTCAATAGAATTACCGGACGATGATCCGCCACTCGGCGGACGCAACTGCCGATGTTAGCAGCAATATTGCCGGTTACATAAAATCAAACAATACTTTTTTCTGCCAGCAATTGTTTTACAAGAGCTTCCAGTTCCTTAATTCTTTTTTCCAGCTCAGGAAGTCTGCGGTTAACAGCCTGACTTCGTAGCGCAGCCGTATAATCATAAGCAGGGGATCCGGTTACAGCTTTGCCGGGTTCAAGAGATTTACTAACGCCACTTTGTGCATTTACTTTGGATCCATCACCTAGCTGTATATGACCAACTATACCAGCTTGTCCACCGATCATTACTCCATTACCAATTTTTGTACTTCCACTTATTCCTGCCTGGGCGGCAATCACGGAACTATTGCCTATTTCTACATTATGCGCTATTTGAATAAGGTTGTCAAGTTTTGCTCCGCTTTTTATTAACGTAGAACCAATGGTGGCTCTGTCGATAGTAGCATTGGCACCAATTTCTACATGATCTTCAATTTTTACATTCCCGATCTGCGGCACTTTTACAAAGCTGCCATCAGGCTGGGGTGCAAAACCAAAACCATCACTGCCGATGATGGTACCGCCATGGATAGTAACATGATTGCCAACAATACAATCATGATAGATCTTTACGCCGGGATGAATAATGCTGTTATCGCCGATGGAAACATTATTTCCGATATAGGCGTTGGGATATATTTTAGTGTTGTTGCCAATTTTTACATTTTCTCCCAGGTAGGCAAAAGCTCCGATAAATACATTTTCACCGTAAGAAGCTGTTTTGGCAATATAAGCGGGTTGCTGAATACCAGTAAGCTGTTGTTGCATGATCTCCTGGTATTTGCTCAATAGAATTGCAAAAGCGGAATACGCATCGGGCACCCGTATAAGCGTGGCTGTTACCGGTTGTTTCAATTCATAAGCTTCATTAAGAATTATAATGGATGCTTTGGTACTATATAAAAATTCTTCGTACTTGGGATTGGCAAAAAAAGTAAGCTGTTGTTCTTTCGCTTCTTCTATTTTTCCAAATGAGTTAATAGTCGTGTTTGGATCACCCTCAACTTTGCCATTTACGAGCAGGCTTATCTGTGCAGCGGGAAAATTCATAGTCATTTAAAGCTTTTGGCTATGAGCTTCATGCTACGAGCAGTTGCATGTTTAATGTCTTGCAGCTCATAGCTAAATGCCCCTAGCTAATTTAGGAAGCAAAAATAATGTTTTTTAACAGTGCTGCCCAAGTGCTGATGTATCAGCGCATTGTCCACTTTTGATATATCTTTCACCGTTCCGTCCTTGAATAAAATATAAATCCGTTCATCCCTCGGATCATAAGTTGTATTGCTTGCGTCACCAGTAAATACAAAATACATGGAACTGTCTTCGGTTATATTTAACTTCTTACAAACTTCTTTACTTTTTTCTTTTACAAGATCACCATCAAAGGGCTCTGCCTGTAGTTTGATTTTTAGCAATTTTCGTTCCACTAAAA
>CAMLEX010000437.1 GCA_946479055.1 uncultured Bacteroidota bacterium
CAGCTACCCATCTCCTTTAATCTTTCCACTTGCCTTGCCTCGATCCTGCCGTCCAGCATAGGCCCCACATTAAAAAGCAGGTTACCGTTTCCGCCTGCTGACTTTACCAGTGTCTGCACACATTCCTTCAAGGATTTCATGTTATCATTCGGTTTCCATGCCCACTGATTGCAAATAGTAATGCAGCTTTCCCAGGGATGTTCCATGTTCAATTTTCCTACCCTTTGTTCAGGCGTTTCGAAATCTCCAACCATTTTCGCTGCATAGCTCTTCTTGTCTTCAACGCCTGTAATCTCTTTGCCCAGCCGGTCATTGATGATAAGATCTTTCTTTAAACTTTTCAGATACTTATACATATCCTTGCCCATTTCGTTAGTCCAGGGTTTTTCCCATCCGCCATCAAACCACAACATATAAGGATCATACTTTGTAATAATTTCCCGGAGTTCGTTTCTCAAGGTGCCCTGAAATTTTTGCATATCGCCCGGTACGTTATGAGTCGTGTCGTGGGGGCTGTGGATAGGATAATCAGGATCGTGCCAATCCAGTATTGTGAAATAAATACAAAAAGCAATATCATATTTTTTGCAGGCTGCGGCAAGCTCTCCTACAATGTCCCGTTCGAAGGGAGAGTTCATTATATTATAACTGGAATAAGCAGTGGGCCACAGGCAAAATCCATCATGATGCTTTGACGTGATGGTAAGATATTTCATACCGGCATCTTTGGCAGTTCTAACCCATGCTTCAGCATTAAATAAAGCAGGATTAAATTCTCTGTACAAGCTGTCATAATCTGCAGCAGGCACTTCCTTGTGACGGCTCCAACCAATTTCTGTTCCCCGCAAGGTGACTGGCCCCCAATGAATAAACATACCAAAACGTTTATCCATAAAACCGTCCATTGCAGTTTGGGAAGTCTTCAGGCTTTTGTCAAGGACTTGCGCATTTACGGACGTGTTAACTGATAAAAAAGCGACTACCAGGCACACTACTGCAAATGAATACCTTTTACGGCTGGTTGGTTGAATTGAAAAATAACTAAGTGGCATAGATAATTTTATTACTTTATTTAAATTCGATGATCAATAACCAAAATTATATCTTCTGCATGGGCATCAAATTGCGCATCCGTTTATCTTGATGGATTATCCGATGATACTATTCCCCAATGGGCTATTAAACAAACAATAATTATTGTCATCCGGAAAAACTTAAATTCAAAAAAATCATTAGAGTCAATTTGGTTAAAGGGCTTTCCAACATTCTCAAAAAGACTCTTGATCATATGCGTTTACTAATTCTTAACAACGGGAAGCTGCTCAGCGTTTTTATCCAACTCCAAAACGATAACTGAACTTACGTCATCAGGTAGCTTAGCGGGCAGATCAATGACTATCTGCTGACCGGGTTTGTGATTAATCTTAACTGGGTCGCCATTCATAAAATACGCCTTTTGTATTTTGACTTTAGCCAGGGCAGGCAGTTCAAGCGTTGCTGATCTTCGTTCGAAAACATGAATGTATATCTTGTTGTCTTTCCTCGTGGAGGCATATACATCTGTCGAAGCGTACGGTCCTCCCTTGGTGTCATAAATGGAATTTCCATATTTAGATAACCAGCTACCCATCTCCTTTAATCTTTCCACTTGCCTTGCCTCGATCCTGCCGTCCATCATAGGACCCACATTCAATAGCAGATTACCATTTCCACCGGCCGTTTTCACCAACGTGTGAATACAATCTTTTAATGATTTCATTTTATCATTTGGTTTCCATGCCCATTGATCACAAATAGTGATACATGATTCCCAGGGATCTTTCATATTCAAAGCCCCAATAAATTGCTCAGGGGTGGCATAGTCACCAACAGTTTCAGATCCCAACTCTGTATGCTTTCCTTTTCCAAGACGATTGTTGATAATTACAGCAGGGTCTATACTTTTGATATGCTGATACACTTCTTCGCCATATTCTTTTGTCCAGGGTTTTTCCCAGTTACCATCAAACCAGAGCATGTAGGGATGATAGTTAGTGATCAATTCTTTCAATTGATTTTTCATGTAAGTAACAAACTTGCCCATATTCGCTTTGGGATCGCCAATTGTATCTTTTGAACTGTGAATCGGATAATTAGGATCATACCAATCTAACACAGTGTAATAAATGCAAAATTTAATGCCATATTTCTTACATGCCTTTGCCAGTTCGCCCACAACATCTTTTTTATGCGGCGAAGACATAATATCAAACTCAGTATAAGCAGAAGGCCATAAACAAAACCCATCGTGGTGCTTGGCAGTAATGGTCAGGTATTTCATACCTGCATCCTTTGCTGTTTTTACCCAGCTATCCGCATTAAATAACACGGGGTTAAATTCTTTATATAAATTATCATATTCCTTCACCGGAACCTGGTCGCCTCTTGACCAGCCAATCTCTGTGCCACGCAGGCTTACAGGCCCCCAATGAATAAACATGCCGAAACGCTTGTCCATGAAATCCTCCAATATTCTATTATCGGTTTTCTTTGGGGAAGAAACCTGCCCTGTTGCAGAAGCAAGCATCAATAAACACACAGTAAATACAGAGAAAATTTTCATTGTAACTAATTTTGATTTTATAAAACAATTCTATAACCCAGTTCTGCACCGCCACTAACAGGCAGGATATTACCTGTTATGAAACGGGCTTTATCACTTAAAAGAAAGACACATACATCCGCTATTACATCACCTTCTGGACAAGGCCCCAGCGGTTGCAGTCTGTTCAAATAATTTTCAATTTCAGTTGCATCCGGCTGATCTTTACTCCATTCATCCAGCATGGGTGTACGGATAGCTGCTGGCGACACTGCATTTACCCTTATACCATCTTTGGCATAATCCAATGCCATTGCTTTGGTTAAAGCATCTACAGCACCTTTGGTGGCTACATATACAGCATGATTATCCTGTCCAATATTACCCACCAGTGAACTTGTATTGAGAATACAGCCTTTTGATTGTCTCAGTGCTTCAATTCCATGAATCGTGGTATGGTAAATACTTTTAAGATTCACATTCATCAGGGCATCCCATTCCGCAACAGTAGTTGTATGCAGCGGTTTGGATGGATTGGCGGTGCCGGCGTTATTGTGAATGGCATCAAGACGTTGCTTTTTTTTCAATACAATTGCTATTGCCTGTTTTACTTCTTTTTCCATAGTTACATTACATGGCATATAGAGGTGTCCACTTCCATGCAATTGTTCTATTCTGGATCTAAATTTTTCATTGACGTCTGCTATGCAAACATGTGCGCCTTCCTGCGCATAGGCTTTTGCACATTCCCAACCAATGCCATCGGCACCACCTGTTAAAAAAATCACTTTGTTCTTTAATGCTTCCATAGCTATGAAAAAAATCGTTTTTTTCCCAATTCAGATTATTAATTAACCCCGCTTCATTGTGCGGTTACTTTTAACACAGTGATTCAAAAAAATAAAATTAGCCTGATAAGAGTCCGAACACAACAGTTAAAATGATCATTTTCTACTGTATCTTAGCATATATTTCAATTTTAGTTAAAAGAAAAGTGAATATGAAGCCAATATCTGCCCGGGTTATAGAAAGTATTGGGAGTAATTTATTTACGGTGAAGGCAATCAATCTGCCATACTTTTCAACCGAATTTCATTTTCATGAAGAATGCCAATTAGTATATGTTGTAGAGAGTGAAGGCAAACGTATTGTTGGCGACAGCGTTGAACATTTTGAAAGCGAGGAACTGATTTTCCTGGGTTCCGATGTTCCGCATGTATGGCATAATGACAACCATTATTTTGATGATGATAAAAACGTTCACGCCCGGTCAATAGCGCTATTTTTTAATCCTGTTACTTTACTTGAGCAACTTTCGGGTGTCGGTCATACAAAAAAATTGCAGACCATGCTCGCCGCCTCACGAAGAGGAATGAAATTTTATGGAGAAACTAAAATAAAATTGACACAACTGCTACTGCAGATGTTGGAACAAAAGGGACTGCCACAAATGATTAGCCTGTTGCAGATTCTAGAGATAATGAGCCACACTAAAGAGTTTGATTTCTTAGCCAGCAACGGTTATATCAACCATTATCAAAGCAGGGACAATGACCGTATGGATCGTGTTTTCAAATATGTATTCAATAATTTTAAAGAGGAAATTGCTTTATCTGCAATAGCAGCCGTAGCAAATATGAACAAACAGGCTTTTTGCCGCCATTTTAAGACCTGCACTCAAAAAACATTCGTTCAATTTGTTAACGAAATCCGCATAGGGCACGCCTGCAAACTGCTATCCAATCCCGATGAAGCCATCACTTCTATTGTCTTTGAGTGTGGCTTCAACAGTGTATCTAATTTCAACCGTTTCTTTAAAGAAATAAAAGGAATGACCCCAAGGGAATATAGAAAACTATTTGAATAAAAGTCTTGCGAGAATTACCAATGCTCAGGTTCCATTCTTAATCTTAATATCCTGCGGTAAAAGCAAGTTCAGTAACCATAATATTGGCTCCCTCTTTTTTCTTAATATCGAGAATTAGCTTACCATCTAAACAGTTCACCCGTGTTATAGGAAAACTAAGCCATTTACCATTCGTTTGATTTTCGACAGTTATCCAATAGAAATTATTACTTCCAGGTTATAGAAACCTACTGGCTTATCTGAATTTGCAATGTGCAAATTTTGCACATTGCTTCCTGATCCAACTCCTTGTTTTTGAATATATTATTAATGTGCTTACTTATAACCGTACGATCCCGGCTAAATAACTCCGCAATTTGCTCCTGGCGCAGCCAAACTGTCTCATTCTCCAATCTAACATCAATGGAGGCTTCCCCGTCCTGGCTTTCATAAATAATAACTTCTCCTTTTTTTTCAGCATCCATACATTAATGATTATTTAATTAGTTACAAGATATCTTGTTTGCGAACGTCACAAATTATGATGATAAAATTTATATACTAGTTACTTGCC
>CAMLEX010000438.1 GCA_946479055.1 uncultured Bacteroidota bacterium
TGTTCGAAATTGATTCCTTTTTCCTGAGCATTTGCTAGGAATACTAATAACAGGAATGTAATCAACATTATATTTATTCTTTTCATTCTTTTATTTTTTTAATTGTCTTGACACAAAAGAATCTCACATCTTTTTGGTGAGATATACGTAATGTTTTGGACTTTACTTCTTGTTTCCTTCAATGATATCATATCGAAGTCCCGGTCCCGGACTTATACCAGGGGAATCTAGTTGAAGTCCATCATCAATCCCTTTCATTTTGGCAGGTATTCCTTTTGTCATCCATTTTGGAGCTGGGGCACCTTTTAGGTAATGATCAAAGAACTGGGCCATGCGAATAGTAAAATCCGCCCCTGATTTCCCATCAACTCCGTGATTACCTTCATTGTATTCCAGTAGCCAAGCTCTCTTACCTAACCGTCGCAAGGCTGTAAAAAACTCAATTGCCTGGATAAAATCAACTGCATCGTCAACTGTAGTATGCATTAATAAAAAAGGCGTTTCAACTTTATCAGCCATCAAAACGGGAGAATTTTTTATGTATAAATCCGGCCTTTGCCATAGTGTACACCCCATTCGAGCTTGACCCGTTTCATAATACCCCTGTGCGCTGTGACTAGCACCCTTTAACCTGCCATAGCTACTTATTACATCGGTAACACCATCCGCAGAACAAGCAGCAGAAAACAGATTGGTATGTGTAACTAGGTAATTGGTTTCAAATCCTCCAAAACTGTGGCCTTGAATACCCATTTTTTTTGCATCAACGAAAGGCAATTTGGATAAATAATTGGCTGCGGAAACAACTGCATTGTACACACTTTGTCCTGGTTCGCCTAACTTATAATGAATGTCAGGAGTAAATACCAGATATCCGTTACTAACATACCAGGCTATGTTGAGTGTGCCACCTGAAGGTTCGGGTTTTAAATATGCGTTTAAAGCATCCGATATTTGTTGATAATAATAAAAGACAAGGGGGTATTTCTTTTTTGAATCAAAATTTTCTGGTTTATACAAAATTCCTTGTGATAAACTACCATCCAGTGTCTTCCATGTTACTAATTCAGTATTTAGCCAGTTATAATTTTTTTCAGGTCGAATATCACTTAGCCTGGTAAAGATTTTAAAATCAGCTGTGCTAAAATAGTTTCGTGATTCGGTACTACTTTCTCGACTGACAAGGTATATTCCAGCATTATTGGCCCTCTTCGGAGGATTTCCTCCATCAATACCAGGAGGAGGTTTGGGTAAGCAATAAAGAAAGGATCCCATTGTCAATAATTCCGGGTCTCCGGTTTCACCCAACACTTTACTATAAAAACCATTATTCTTATTACTTTTATTAACAGCACTCAATATCAATCTACTTCCCGAAGTGATGGTGTTGCTATCATCATCTTTTAATATTCGAAAAACAATATTGTGCCTTCGTCCATAGCCATTTGTCAGGTTAACAGAAGTTTTTACTCCTTTCATATCTACCTGCCAGATATCATAATGATCATACAACAGTACGGCGGAATCCCCCGACAGCCAACCAGCTTCGGGTATAACTGAATAAGGGGATGGTGGTAAGTCACTATCACTGGTTAAAGCAACCGGAATATCTTTGGTTATATTCCGGACAATTCCGGAGGAAACTTCATAGCTTAAATAATTCTTTTCTTTAACGTCATAGTAAATTATAAATCTCCCGCCGGGCGATAATTTATAAGAAAAAACAGATAAATTGCCTCCTTTTTCATTTATCCTTTTCCTAATTCCATCCTTTATTGAAACCAAAAAAACTGATGCCAAGGAAGCAGTACTCCAATTCGACTCCCCAGAATTTCCTTTTGTACTCACTATAAGTCTTAAATCATCCGTATTACCAATCGGAAAATTTGATGATGATAGTCTCTCATTCTCCTTTTCTAATCGAATAATTCGACGATCTTTAATATGTATGACCGCTTGATATGCCTTAGGTCCTATTTCCTTTAATTGTTGAGACTGTAATATTGCATCAGTATAACTCCATACGTTTACTTGTACAGCATTTGGTTTAGGTTTTATACCAACTTCTTCTTTCAAACTGAAAAAAAGGCTTGTTCCGCTGCCATTAAAACTTTGAATATTGCCTAATCTCAAATCACTGTCTATACCAGCTGAATGGTTGTTGGTCAGTTGGATGGCCTTATCTGTTCCTACATTATAATACCAGAAAGACTTTCCAGTCTTGTTGTCTATTCTATTCTCTACAGTAAACACCAGTTGGGTATTGCTCTTATCAAAAGTAATATTACTAGCTTTTTCACCTTCGCTAGAAGACCAGATAGTATTAATATTGTCAGCAACAAGGTCTACCCACTTCAATGATTGTGTTATAAGGTTTTCCTTATTTGATTCCGTTAGGATTAGCAATGTATTACCGTCATCACTAAACAAATAGTTCGTGACACCTGCAAAAGATTTCTGCTTACCAGTTACTACATTCTGCAATATCAAATCCTTTTCCGGTGTATTTAATTGATATGCTAATCTAACTCCAACATCTTTTTTGGGGAGCTTGTAAGAAACTACCTTGGGTATATATTCAATAATAGAGCTCCCCAATGTAGCAATGCCTAAACTATCATTTGGTTTGGTAAAGAAAACAATTCGGTTGTCTTGTGAAAAATAAGACGAATTGGAATTAACATTCGGAATTTCAATTTTCCAATTACTCTTGATAGCTTGTAGTACCAAGGTACGACGCCCTACCGGCTGGTTGTCTATAGTATAAAAAGTATAGTTTCCATCATTGCTGATAACTCCACCACCAACTGTTGGCCATTTATCATATACACTTGAATCAATGAGTGGTTTCGAGTTTCTTAACTGTGCTTTAAGGTCATTCTTTTGCCATGCAACATTAGCAACCAGGATTAACAAGCATAAGATTTTTCTTATCATTATTAATGATTCATTTTTTTTGGTAAAAGGTTTACTTGTTTTTTAATATCCAGGATTCTGTACCAGATTAGGATCTTTTTGTAATTCTGACGCCGGTATTGGATATAATGCCCAGTTGGGATTCCAGGTGCCTCCTTTTTGCAAGCATATTGCTCCGATGATATTGTCTATTGTATTTGTTCTTTTTAAATCCAGCCAACGATGCCCCCATTCTGAAAATAATTCAACCTGACGTTCATGAAGAATAGCCGCTAATAAAGAAAGTTCATCGTTGGCGACTGTAGAACCAAGCCCAGCCCTGGAACGAACAACATTTAAATCACCTTGAGCACCACTGATGTTACTTAACTTGGCTCTTGCTTCTGCCCTTATCAAATATTGCTCAGCTAAACGAAAAACCATAAGATACTCGCTAATACTTGCTGGAGTTGTAACAGCAACATTTTGAGTACCAATTTTATATTTATTCGGATAATAAAAAGTGCCAGTAACGTCAGTATAACTACTTATCCAATTTGTTTTTCTATTGTCGTTCGTTTCAAACGCATTCAGTAAAAATGAACTAATAAATACAGGATGGGTTGAATTTAATCCTGCCGGAGCGGAAGAAAGTATAAAAGTCCTTGCATCTTCAGTATTCCAACCTGTGTTCACAGGCTGGATTTGCCAAATAGCTTCTGTACTATTTTTCTTAAAAACATCTGCTAAATTATTTAAACCAAACAATGTGGAATTCATAATTACTGCAGTGGCCTGAGCTTCTGCATTTGCCCACTCTTTAGTATATAAATAAACTCTTGATAAGAAAGCTGTAGCTGCCCATTTAGTAGGTCGCACTCTTTCATTAGTGATAGCTTGAACATCAGCTTTCAAATAACTAACACTTAAAAGACTTTGCGCATCCTTTAAATCTGAAATTATTTGTAAGAGCACCTGATCTTTAGGACTACGAGCTAAAGTCGCATTAATTGTATAGTCAGTAGTTAAACTTAAGGGCACATCCCCATATAAGTTTACCAAATAAAAATAAAAGAAGGCCCTCATAAATTTCGCTTCTCCCAACAATTGCTGCTTTACTTCTGGAGTTAAACTAGTAGAATTGTTAAGACCTTCAATCGCAGAATTACAGGTAAATATCAGTGGATAAATATTATTCCAAAATTCATAGCCTCCTTTATTGATGGATAAACTGTTTTTGTAAAAGGCTATATGTGATGCACTGGTAAAACCGCTATATAACGTAAGTTCATCCGCCGATAATGCGGACATCAAAGTCACAGAAGAAACTGTTCCAACATTAATAAAACCTGCTGAACTTATCTTAGTATAAATGCCGGTTAAGACTGCCGCTGCAGTAGCGTCAGATGCGTATGCATTCTCTGCATTGATACTTGTTACCGGCCCATCTACTTCCACAAGCTTTTTACAATTCGTTAGAAAAATGACTAACACAAGAATTGTAAATACGACTGTAGGTTTTTTAATACATTTTTTGATAGTATGCATTGAAATATTTTTTAATCATTATTAATAGTCTTTTTTATAGAGTAATCTGCAAACCCATTGTGAATACTCGTAAGGGGGGCAGCGTCGCTGAGCTTTTAGTTTCCGGATCCAATCCTATGTAATTAGTGATAGTAAGTAAATTTTGTCCCTGTACATACAGTTTGCAGCTTTGTAAATGGGCTTTTGTTCTCCATAAAGCTGGCAATTGCCAGGATAGCGCCAGATTCTTCAATCTGATGTAAGAAGCATCTCCCCATCCCATGTCAGAGCTTTGGGCATAATCCCATTGATCACTCTGTTGCGTATCAAAGCGTTGAATTGTCGCAATATCTCCTGGCTTTTGCCAACGATTTAATATAGAGGTGGGTTGATTTAATCTTCTAAATCCTGGATAACTCCCAAAGGAATAGTTTTGCCCTTTTTGTTTTACAAATTGAAATAAAACATCCAATTCAAATCCTTTAAAACTTACACTATTTTGGAATCCACCATAGAACTTTGGAGAAGTATTAATTAGTAGAGTTCTATCTGTTGAAAAATCAGGA
>CAMLEX010000439.1 GCA_946479055.1 uncultured Bacteroidota bacterium
GCCGCTTTCCCGACCCTCCAGGGTGCTCTTCATCAAACCTAAGCGGGTGGCATATACTTCCATTACCGAAAACATGCTGTTGCCAAACTTTCCATCCACCAAAATGTCCAATGAAAAATTTTTGTACTTGAATTCATTAGTGAAACCCATCGTAAGCGGAGGTACACCTTTTCCTAATTCCTGGTTGTTATCTGTCTGAAGAGGAAGGTTAGAGTTGATATCAAAAATAATGTTACCGCCTGCATCTTTAAGTTTGCGGAAACCATAAATAGCGCCATATGTGCGGCCTACCTTGTTGTTGATAAAAGCATTGCCGTTGGCAGAATTACCCAGTGTGAATGTACTGATACCATCAGCCAGCTTCAGCACTTCACTTTCGTTATAAGCAAAATTATAACTGGCAGTCCAACTGAAATGCTTCGTTTTTACAGGTATTGCATTTATCAATACTTCTACACCTTTGTTACTTAATTCACCTGAGTTTAAGATGGCATTGGTATAGCCGGAAGTATTGGAAATCGGAACACTGACAATATCGTCTGTTGATTTACGATCATAAAACGCCAGGTCTATTCCTAACCGGTTATTCATCAGTTGCGCATTTAAACCTACTTCTGATGTGGTAGAGGTGAATGGTTTCAGGCTTGTATTGGTAATGGAAGAAGAAGTAACATTTTGCAATGGAACCGAACTGGCACTCGGCACACTGCTATAAGTAAGATTGATGGCATAAGGATCAGGTCCGCCACCACCTACCTGCGCCCAGGAAGCTCTCAATCTAACAAGATCGAAAACATCCGGCAGTTTAAGCGCATCAGATAATACAAAGCTGGCGCCAAAACTTGGATAGAAAATTTTATTACTTTCCGAGCTGAGAGTTGAAAACCAATCCTGCCGTCCTGTTGCTGTTATAAAAAGTAAATTTTTATAATCTAAATCAATTGAACCGAATATGGAATTTGTTGAGACATTACTGGTGATAGGTGTGGTAGAAGAAGTTGACAAATTAGAAAAACTATAAAAATAAGGTGTTGTATATGACTGTCCGGACAAATTAAGCTGATTGTTTTTAAACCGGCGGCTATTAGCGCCAGCAAGTACAGAAATTCCTATTTTATCGGTCACTTTTGTTTTATATGTACCCGTTATCATGCTGTTGGTTTCTGATACATCAGATTTAATACCGGCATATTCTCCATTGGGTACGTATTGAGTACCAGTTGGTAAAATGCTTGTGAAGTTGTAATTGTAAAAATCTCTTGTAACTGTTCCCTTCACCGTTAGATTTTTCAATATGTCATACATTACTGAAGCCTGGCCGATAAACCTGTTCTTGGTATCTTTCTGTTTGAATTTATTAGCTATAAAATAACTATTGGTTACAATACCCGCATCATTCCAGACAATTTCATTTCCGCTTGCATCATAGCCGGGGCTTAACCAGCGGACATCAACAGTATTGGCTACTTCATAAGGTGTCCAGTTAGGATTACCCAATGCATCCCCGGCTATCGGGCGGTTATTACCAGTTTCCAGGTTATACTGAATAACCGATTCTATCCGTAAGCGGTCGCTTAGCTTAGCGCTGAGATTCAGGTTGGCCGTTTTGCGGTTATACTTGTTAGTTGGTAAAATACTTTTTGCATTCAGATCAGATAATGATAAACGATAGATGAAGGCTTCAGTTCCTCCTGAAAATGCTACCGTATTAGTGAACGTAGTTCCTGTTTCGTAAAAATGTTTCAGATTATCTTTTTGAGCTGAATAAGGATGAGTCTTTCCATCAGCTGCCATGTAATTCATAGATCCGTCAATCTTTGCTCCGAAAGAACGTCGCCCTGTGGCCTGTGCATCTTGAAGCGTTGTGGGCATTACTCCTCCATCACCCTGCCCATATTCATATTGATAGTCGGGAAACATAGCAACGTTTTCCATTGTAAACGTGGAATTGTATTCAACACCTATTCCTTTTTGTGCTTTCCCTTTTTTAGTAGTAATTAAGATTACACCATTTGCTCCTCTTGAACCATAGAGTGCTGCAGCCGTACCACCCTTCAGCACAGTGATAGATTCAATATCATCCGGATTGATAGCTGCGATACCATCACCACGGTCTGTACCCTCTGTCAGTCCAAAACCATTAGGCTTTGAACTTCCACCAGGTACGCTGTTGTCTATCGGCATACCATTGATCACATACAGGGGTTGGCTATTGCCGGTAAGCGAACCATTGCCCCTGATAATAACACGGCTGGAACCTCCGGGCCCGGTTGATAAACCCGTAGCATTTACTCCGGCTATTTTACCAGTTAAAGCATTGGCGATATTGTTTTCTCTTGCCTGTGTAAACTCTTCACCTTTCACCTCTGTTACAGAATAGGTAAGTGACTTACTTGTTCTCTTAATACCCAACGCTGTTACCACCACTTCATCCAGGTTCCTGTTGGCCTCATCTAATTGTATCAGCAAACCCTGCATTTGTTCCGTAATAGTGATCTCCTTAGGGGCATAGCCTACGGAAGATATAACCAATACGATCATTTTGTCTTTATATTCATCCGGGAGAGTGAGTTTAAAATTTCCGTTTTCATCAGATGTAGTGGCAATACCGGGATTTCCTTTTATAGAAACAGTAGCCATGGGTAAAGTAACTCCGTCTTTTGAGGAAGTCACTTTGCCCGTAACAGGTATTACATACACCGTAACCGCGCCGCCGCTATTACCCGAAGAAACAATTTCAAATACTGAAAACTGGTTGATGCCCGTTTTTTTAAAGTTGAGCTGGCTGTTAGTCAACAATAGCTTTAAAGCGGATTCTGCATCATACAATTTTATTTCATTGAGAAGAGATGCAGCAACAGTTTTACCTTCAAGCAGGCCTTCCCTGTACGCTATTTTTATTTTGTAAAACTTTTTAACCTGGGTAACGGCTTCCTTTAATGAAATGTAGTTATCGAGAGGCTGGTCGGGCGGTGAATCCGTTTCAGGATGTTTATAATTTATCCTGGCGATTGTCTGACCTGTGCTGATATGATATATACTCAGCGACAGGAAAGTAAATACAGGTATAAGCAGTTTGGTTCCGGTGATCTTTCTCATACTTTACAGTTTGTATTTGGCAGTTTTATTTTGAAATGGTTATATGCTTATTAGCAGATTGTTCTACTTTGATATTTAAAGTAGTAGTTACCACATCCAGCAGATCAGCAACATTGCTGACAGTGATATCTCCTTCAATTTTCATTTGGAGCAGGGTCGTATCTTCTGCAATCACTTTGTATCCAAATCTATCCTGCAGTGTTTCAGTAATTTCTTTCAGCGTAGCATCAGTAAAAGAAATTTCATTGGAAGTCCAAGAAGAAACCTGGGCAGGTTTAGCCAATTTTTTATTAACAAGCAGTTTTTCTCCCGCATATTCAACATAGTCGCCCGGAGCCAATATCAATGGCTTACTGTTACTAGCTTTGGCAACATAATCGATTCTTATTTTACCAGTGAGCAATGCAACATTCGTTTTTCCACTTCGGGCCTTTACATTAAAGGTTGTTCCAAGTACCTCGATATTTACATCGCCACAATGCACAATAAACCTGTCGGAAGGATTTATGTGCAGGCTGTCTTTGTTGAGGTGGCGTACATCAAAATATCCTTCCCCTTTTATCCAAACTTCCCTTGGTTCTTTACTATCCCAGCCACCTTTATAGGATAGTGTAGAATTTCCATTTAATGTAACCTTTGAATTATCGGGAAGTGTGAATGTTTTTATTTGCCCTGCTGTTGTTGCAATCGTATAGCTTTTATCAGCATTCAAATTGCTGAGCCAGAGGACAAAACCTGCTATTATAATTATTGCTGCGGCAACACGCATAAATACAGGTATCCTGAAAATGCGTTTTGTTTGAAGGACATCTGACTGCTTTATGGATTGAGAAATGCGGTTCCAGACCTTGCCTTTGTTTGGTTCATTACCAAAAAAATCCTGCTCACGGTACAGCCTTATTGTATCGGCCGCCTTGTCCAATATTTCTTTCTTATGAGGATAGGTCTCTGTAAATGATTGCCAGAATGCATTCTTGTTTTCATCAGGGTTTATAACCCATTGTACAAAAAAATCGTCTTCCAGGAAATCCTGTATTTCAAATTCGGAATAATTAGCCGGGTTCATTAAAATAGGTATTTACTACCTATTATACACGGAGCAGTAAAAATTATCCCTTCATGCTGAAAAAAAATTGGGAAAAAATTTAAGGCTAAGAAGAATACTAAGGGATGAGGCACCAAAAGTGTCCTGCAGGTTATCCAGCGCCTTGTACAATAGCTTGTAAGCTGAGTTGACACTGATAGACATTATATCAGCAATTTCTTCGTAGGAAAGCCCTTCATAAAAACGGAGGAATATTATCTCCTGCTGGCGTGGCGGCAGGGTATCTATAAAAGCCCTGATCTTTGCCTGCAGTTCACGATCTTCTACACGTTTTATTGTTTCATTGCCGTACGATATTGAAAAAGAGAGGGGATATTCCTGCCCATCAATATCCGTAAATTTTTCTTCCCTCTTCATTTTGCGCAACAGGATATTGCGCATTGATTTAAATAAATAGTTCTTAACAGAGGGCGGGTTGCTCAACCGCTCCCTGCTTGTCCAAAGCCTGACAAAAAGATCATGAACGGCATCTTCTATCAATTCTGTTTCCCGGGTAAACTTGTATCCATAATTATTCAACAACCTGAAATAGGAATCATAAAGGCGGGAATAAGCATCCCAGTCGCCCTCGGTAAAGGAACGCCACAATATTAAATCACCTTCATTTCTCATTGCAGAAACAGACAGACTTTAATCAGTGCCTGAAATAAAGATAATTATTCAGATCGTCATTTTAACAATTACTGTCACGCCATTATAAAAAAAATAATAGTTGAAAATTTCTCCTAAAGAATCGTCATGGCGGCTTCCAGTTTAATTGAGTAAGATTATTGCTTGC
>CAMLEX010000440.1 GCA_946479055.1 uncultured Bacteroidota bacterium
CGAAAGAAAATATTCTAAGTGTCATAATAGTTTAATTTGATCCCGCCAACGGCGAGAGAGAATATGAAAATTATTTTAGCCCAAAAGATAATACAAGTTTGCAGATGATACAATGACTCATTGACTGAATGGTCTTCCCTTCAGTCAACTGTCATCTCTCAACTGACTTTGTCATCCTGTTATTCTCAAATTCTGAAAACACTATTCTGCAGGTAGGTATCCTGCTCTGATATTAAAGGCGGGGAGTGATTTAAAAAATGCCTTGATAGGGGGACATTATAAAAAGAAGTAACAATAAAATCGGAGGGTTTCTGAAAAAAAACATCCACAGCCGGGAGATCAAAAGAAAAAGCCGCGGCAAGCTTCTGATCATCATTCATTTTTACGATCTGCACTTCATCGCGGCAGCACCCATGTGATTCATCGATATGCATTCCACATTTGCCACATTCCTTTGTATCCGCCGCAAATAATTCTGTAGAAGCCAGCTTATTCATGCAGTAATGAAAATTGATGATGACCCCGCTGCTTACAGCCAGGTAACACATCAATACTATGGATACTATTACCTTTTTCATGAACAATGCAAAGATAACCGCAATAATCAATTATTAAAATGACATTACTACGCAATTTGAAATTTCTCAATCAGTTAACAAAGCTCCAGTAAACACCCAGCCTTATAACCAAGCCGGGATAAGGATAACCCGGAGCGGCAAAATTGTTCCTTGTAAAGCCAAATCCTTCATTTACCTGGGCGGTATTCAGGTTTTCAGCCCTGAAATACAGTTTAAAGGATTTGATACGAAAATGTACATAACCGGCAATATCCGGCATCGGGTTGTCGATACGGGTACTATCCTGGTAATAAAACTGTCCTAATATGGGAGAATAGCCATCTGCTTTATAAGGAGTATGGTATCGAAGCTCGGCGCCAAAAGCAATGTCCAGGTTTTTGAATCCCAGGTTGCCTTCATAGCCAATACGGTTGCGGGTAAAGATCAATGGAACATTTACCGGTGCATTACCAATATTTCTTTGAAAATAAACGTCTGCATGCCAGTTCCAGCGTTTGCCCAGCTTCACCGTTTTTTGCAAAGCAATTTGCAACATATTAAATAAGGTACTCTCCTGCTGCAATTCGAAATAGTTTCTCAGGTAAGTATAATTAGTAATAAGATAGTAATTCCCTGACAGTTTTAGACGAAGAGCTGGTTGATATAAGGATGCGAATAAATGTGCGGTATTTTCTTTCTTAAAATCATTTCCTGTTTTCAAAAGATAAAAACTGCTGGCGGGATCATTTATAAAAGAAGGTGTCCGGTTTACGTTTTCAAATCCAATCTGCGCATAGCCCATTCTTTTACCTACAAAACGCTGCAGGCTGGCATAGGCATGGTAGTCACCTGCATTCAGTCCTGTAAAATATAATTTTCCATTAGCCTGCATATCCCATTTCTGGTTGCGGGTCCGATTGCGGTATTCGGCATGGCCAAAAACATTAAAATACTTTTTATTTACTTTTGAATTCTCCAATGAAATATTTTGCACGGCGGCACCCACTTTAAAAAACTGGTGCAGGTTTTTCGCATCAGGATATTGATAAATGGAAAAATCATTGATCATCTCTTTCCACTGATCTCTTAGCAGGAATGTATCTGTTGCACCGCCACCGCCTACTGCGGTATCGTAATAATCTCTATAATAGGCAGAATCACCTGCGTAATCGCGAAACTCATATTTGCGCTGACTATATTGAAAGGTATGTTCCAAACGCAGGCGGGGATAAAACAATGGAACAACAGATGAATCCGTAACAAGAGAATCTTTTTTTCCAAAATCATATTGCTGCCTGAGTAATACCGTGAACTCACTATAGCGATTACCTGTTCCTACATCCGTACTGAAAAAATTGGTAGACGATGCATCATCACCGCCCAACCTTGTATCAATATTGAACCTGTCCTTATAAATAGGATCATTTAAAAAACTATCTTTTGTTATGCCGCCATTCTCCCCGGCCTGTAATTTATTCCCCAACAAAATGAGATATGCATTGTAACGCTTGTCAACCGTTTCAAACCGGGAAGTAAAAAGATAATTATTGTGATTTGTTTTCTGGTTCTTAAAAATTCCGGGTGCATTGATCAGCCGGTATTGAAACGCAAAATTAAAATTGGGTTTTACATTCTGCGTATGCATCAGCTCTATCACCTGCTCCGCACGGGTGGCCAGCATATAATTCAATTCGGAATACGGACGGGTAGTATTAAAAAACCTGGCCTTATCCAGCGTCCATTTATAGGTATCGAAAGAATGAAATCCCGGATCCCAACCCGGTTGAAGAATGGGTGAAAATAAAATAGAACGGGAGGCTGCCCCGGTATTCCCCAGGTAAATATTAGTAGCCGGAATAGGAAACCGGCGGGTAAAATCGCCGATCGAAGAATCCAGCATATAGGTACGGGTAGAGTCGAGATAACGGTACCGGATAGTTATAGAATCCTCGTTCTTATCTCTTCGTTTTAAACTATCCGTACTGGCGCCCCCTGACATTTTACCCCCCAATTGTTTAAGCCGTCCGCCTCCCTCCCGTATCAGGTTACGCTGGGCCAATGCATCCATAGAAAGAATAAGAAGCAGGGCTAATAACAGGTATGTAATTCGTTTTGCCAGTATATAGGAAGTTTTAAAAGTTTATGGGTTCAAAGTTATCATTATCTGCAAAATCACAATTGATCTTTAAGGTATTCCCAGATATTGATTATATACAACAAGGATGATTCCGGCGCAAATTAAGATGGCAAAAATAAATTTGGGTATTAAAAATGTTAAAGGGTGCATTTGAAATGTTCTTGTCTATCTAATCGAGCCCGGTTTTATTTCCCCCCTTTAGGGGATGGGGGCTTGATGGGGATTTAAATGGCGGCTACCAATTCTTTAAACAATAATGCCATCTTGGGTTCGGCTTCTTTGGCAGCCTGCAATACTTCTTCATGAGTAATGATATTATCTTCTTTACGTATACCCAGATCTGTGATAACACTGATAGCAAATACCTGCATGCCCATATGATTGGCAACTATGCTTTCCTGTACCGTGCTCATGCCTACCACATCACCTCCTATTATCTTTATCAACTTATATTCTGCACGGGTTTCAAACGTAGGGCCGGTTACCGCCACATATACTCCTTCCTTTATATCGAAATTATTTTTTGCCGCAATGGTTTTTGCTTTTTTGATCAGTTCTTTTTTATAGGGTTCGCTCATGTCCGGAAAGCGTGGCCCCAGCTCCTCCACATTTTTTCCAATAAGCGGATTGGGCGTAAAAAAACTTACATGATCTTTGATGATCATTATATCACCCACCTTGAAACCGGCGTTAACACCCCCGGCGGCATTGGAAAGCAGTAATGTTTCAACACCTATTGTTTTCATTACACGAATTGGGAAAACCACGTCCTGTGCAGTATATCCTTCATAAAAATGAAAACGACCAGCCATGGCCACCACGGTCTTGCCGTTAAGCTTACCAAATACTAATTTTCCTTTATGCCCTTCTACTGTTGATACGGGAAAATGCGGAATATCAACATAAGCGACTTCTTTCTCCACTTCTATCTCATCAATAAAATTTCCGAGTCCACTACCGAGCACAATACCAACGGTTGGTTTACCACTGTACTGTGTATTTAAAAAATCGACTGTTTCTTCTAATTGCCGTAAAATATCAACACCCATATTATTGATTAAAGTTCTGCCGACAGGCAGGCAGTTAGCAAACGTACAGAAAATGTTCGAAGTTTGAAGTTTGAGGTTGGGGACAGATCGAACTTCAAACCTCAAACTTCAAACTCGTAAATCCCTATCTTCGCACAAATTTTTTTAAAAATGAATCTTCACGAATACCAGGCTAAAGAGTTATTAAAAAAATACAATGTTCCCGTACAGGAAGGATTTGCCTGTACCTCCGTTCATGAAGCGGAAGAAGCTTACCGCCAGATCAAAACACAATACGGCAGCAACTTCGCAGTAGTAAAGGCACAGATACATGCGGGTGGCCGCGGCAAAGGCACCATTAAAGAAACAGGTATCAATGGTGTAAAAGTGGGTAAGAACCTGGAAGATGTCGCTGATATCGCTAAAAAGATATTGGGAGGTACACTGGTTACTATCCAAACTGGCCCTGCCGGTAAAGTAGTCAATAAGATATTGGTAACACAGGATATGTATTATGACGGACCCAGCGATAGAAAAGAGTTTTATTTATCTATCCTGATGGATCGCAGTAACGGGCAGAATGTGATCATGTACAGTACCGAAGGTGGTATGAACATTGAAGATGTAGCACATGATACGCCTGAAAAAATATTTAAAGAATGGGTACATCCTTCCGGTGGCCTTCAGGGTTTCCAGGCAAGAAAGATTGCTTTCAACCTGGGACTGAGTGGTGAAGCATTTAAGAATTGCGTAAAGTTTGTTACCAATTTATACAATGCCTATGTTGGTTTGGATTGCGGTATGCTGGAAATAAATCCGTTGTTCAAAGCTGCAGATGATAAGATCGTTGCGGTTGACTGCAAAATGAACCTGGATGATAATGCATTGATGCGTCATGCTGATTTGGCTTCATTAAGAGATACAACCGAAGAAGACCCTACAGAAGTAGAAGCCGGTAAATACAACCTGAACTTTGTAAAACTGGATGGCAACGTAGGCTGTATGGTAAATGGCGCAGGGCTTGCAATGGCTACCATGGATATGATCAAACTCAGTGGTGGCGAACCAGCCAACTTCCTGGACGTAGGTGGTACTGCCAATGCACAAACGGTAGAAGCCGGTTTTAAGATCATCATGAAAGATCCTGCTGTAAAAGCTATTCTCATCAACATCTTCGGTGGTATCGTTCGTTGCGACCGTGTAGCGCAGGGTGTTATTGATGCCTATAAAAATTTAGGCAATATCAATATCCCG
>CAMLEX010000441.1 GCA_946479055.1 uncultured Bacteroidota bacterium
CCTGTTCAATTAATCGAAAAGCGGCAAACAAACCAGCAGGGCCGGCACCAACTACAATAACTTTTTTAGCCGAATGTGTTACGTCTTTCAAACTTACAGGAAGCAAATGAACAGGCTGATAAGGTTCATCAATAAAAACATTTATTGTTAAGTGAAACCAAACCTGTCGACCCCTTGCGTCTATTGACTGTTTCAATAAATGAAAGCCACATACTTTATTAGAAGAAACGCTGCAAGCTTGTGCAATAATTTTTTGTAAAACGTTATGTGAAGCCGCTTCAGAAGGCAATACTTTTATCGAAATCTTTTTTTGCATGGCAGGGAACTATCCTGAAAATGATTAGGCAAAAATGCAATAAAAATTTTGCCGTCGATGATAGCATCAAATAATTATAGCAACGGTAACTATATAATTCAGCCGATAATTGATTTGCCGACAATTTATTTCAATATCCAAATAACGTGGTTTGAAGGAGACGTTTGGCTAGTAACGAGCATTAAGAAGCATAAGTACTGAAAGTATTTTTTAAGTGCCTGTATTAATAAGATCAAATAGCAAAATTTTTCTGCATGATATTAATCAGTAAAAAATAGAATGATTTTCTTTTTTTGTGATTATATAAAATTTGCTGGAAAGTTTCTATTTGATTGGAATTGAAAGGAATTTTTCGGATTGCTTTCGACTCTTTTCCTGCTAGAAAAATTTATCAGGAATAAAAATTTTTTTTTCAGTTGCTTTTATGGATATTCGCCTTCCTATCTAAAACAAATTTATTTATACACATCCTGTGAAAATCGTTTCGAAAAAAATCATAACTCATTATAAAACCTGCAACATCGTACATGGAGAAGAATGCAGAACTCATTTGGAACAATTGCTTATCAATAATAAAGGACATTGTAGAGTGGCAGCATTTCAAAACATGGTTTGAACCAATAAAACCAATTGAATTAAACGGAAACGTTTTACTTATACAGGTACCCAGTCAATTCTTTTTTGAATACCTCGAAGAACATTATGTAAATTTATTGGCAAAGACTTTGAAGAGAGAACTGGGAAAAGAAGCTCACCTGGAATACAGGATAATGGTTGATAGTGGTAATAGTAAGAACAAACCATTGACAATGGATGTAGCCGGGCAGGGATTTAAAACTTTTTCAAACAATGAAATGGATTTTCCTCTTGTCATAAATAATCCTGTTAAGAATCCTTTCGTTATTCCGGGTCTGAAAAAAATGCAGATTGACCCGCAGTTAAATCATATTTATACATTTGATACATTAATAGAAGGCGATTGTAACCGTGTAGCCCGTCGTGCAGGAAAAACAGTGGCTGAAAAACCAGGGGCTAACTCTTTTAATCCTTTGGTTATTTATGGCGGTGTAGGATTGGGAAAAACACACCTGGCGCAGGCCATTGGAAATGAAGTAAAAAAACTTCATCCTAATAAGGTTGTCTTATATGTGAGTTCTGAAAAGTTTATCAATCAGTTCATGGATCATGGCCGCAATAATGCGATCAATGATTTTATCCATTTTTACCAGTTAATTGATGTATTGATCATAGATGATGTTCAGTTTTTCAATAAAGCTGAAAAATCACAAGATGCGTTTTTTGCCATTTTCAATCACCTGCATCAATCCCATAAACAACTTATTCTTACTTCTGATAAATCGCCTAAAGACCTGGATGGTGTACAGGAAAGATTGCTTAGCCGTTTCCGCTGGGGCTTGAGTGCGGATATGCAGATCCCGGATTATGATACCCGCATCGAGATACTTGAAAAGAAAATGAAAAGTGATGGACTGGAAATGCCCAAAGAAGTAGTGAAATATATCGCCTATAACATTAACAGTAACATCAGGGAACTTGAAGGAGCGTTGATATCGCTGTTGGCACAATCTTCGCTTAACAGGAGAGAGATAGACCTAGATTTAGCAAAAAAAGTGTTACGTAATTTTATAAAATCATCCAGCAAAGAGATAACCATCGATACTATTCAGCGAATGGTATGTGAGTACTTTGATGTGTCTTATGATAAGCTTTTGCAAAAAACCCGCAAAAGAGAGATCGTACAGGCAAGACAGATTACAATGTATCTCGCCAAGGCGTTTACAAAGAATTCATTGAAGACAATCGGGGAGCATTTTGGAGGGAGAGATCATACTACGGTTATTCATTCCTGCCAAACGGTAAAAGATCTTATGGATACTGACACTGTATTCAGAGAAAACGTATTGGAGCTGCAACAGAAGGTTCAGTTGGCCGCGATGTAGTTTATTAAATATCAAATTATAAGATCCCAAATTTCAGACGTTTGTTTAGAATTTGGGATTTGTTTTTGGGTAATTTAGTCAGTTATCTTTATTTTTGCCACCCCTTGAAAAAGGGCAGCCTGCAGGTGAGGTGGATGAGTGGCTGAAATCAGTAGTTTGCTAAACTGCCGTACGGGTTAAACTGTACCGCGGGTTCGAATCCCGCCCTCACCGCAAATCAAAAATGCAAAATTCTTAGGTCTTTGACTAAAAGAGTTTTGCATTTTTGTTATACCATCTCCTGTTAGCGAAAAATAAGTTTTGGCGTTAAGCTCAATACCCGGTGAACAGAATACCGGACTGACAATATATCTGGTATCAGGTGAAAGCCCGCAGATTATTTTTTGTTAGCATTGGTTTTTCCAAAAGAATGAAAGCCTCCTCCACGGGATCGATAAATACTTCTTGCAATTGTTAAGACAAGGATCTTAGCATCTAACCGCAATCCGGCTTTTCGTACATATTCGGCATCCCAATAGTAACGGTTAAGGATACTTTCGTAATCCTTCGTGGGTCCATGATAACCTTTTACCTGTGCCCAACCCGTAATTCCCGGCTTTGCCAAATGCCTGAATGAGTAGGAAGGAATAACAAACGAAAAGCGGATACAATCGGCTGTCATGTGCGGACGGGGCCCTACCAAACTCATTTGCCCGGCCAGTACATTAAAGAATTGGGGAAGTTCATCCAAGTGTGTTCTGCGGAGAAATTTGCCCAACCGGGTAATGCGACAATCATTTTCCTGCACCGGAATTTCATCTGCCTCCTTGTTCATGTTCATGGTGCGGAGTTTCAGGCATACAAATGATTTACCCTTCAGGCCAATCCGCCTTTGTTTAAAAATAACAGGGCCTTTTGAATCCAGTTTGATCAATAAACCGAGTACAGGCAATAACCAGCTAAGAATAAATAAAAGAATAACAACTGAAAACAGGATATCGAAAAGACGTTTAAAGAATAAATATTTTTTTTGATTGGCAACGGATCTACTGTAACTATCGTTTGGATACATGCCTGGTAATCTTTTAGCATGCCGCCTCTGAATAGTCGTATTGTGAATAATGAGATCCAGGTTTTGCAATGACTTCACTTATCCGGTGGTTATAGTATTTAAATCGGCGAGAAATAAAAAAGGTTGCTTTATCCATAATCCAGACGAATGGCAATAACAGCAAAAAAAAGAACGAGCTCTGAGTCCCTGGGATTACAAAATGAAGAGCAAACCCGTATTCTTAAAGTACTGGCCTACTTTGATATTTTTCAATACCCGCTTTCGAAAAATGAGATAAGGCAATTTCTCGGTGATAGCTCTCCTGAAGCGGGTATTGATAAAGTATTGCAGCAAATGCTTACCAGTCAGACTATTTTTTTTCATAACGGGTTTTATTCGCTTCACAACAATCCCCTGCTGTCCCGCAAGAGAGTAGAAGGGAATCAGCGGGCTGAAAAATTATTGCCGAAAGCTGATAAAATTGGAAGGTTTCTTTTCCTGTTTCCTTTTGTGAGAGCCATCGGTATTTCCGGTTCATTGTCTAAAAATTTTGCCGATGAAAATGCAGATATAGATTTTTTTATTATTACAAAAGCTAACCGCCTGTGGATAGCCCGGACTATTATGCATTTGTTCAAAAAACTTACTTTCATTACCGGGCATCAGCATTTTTTTTGCATGAATTATTATATAGATGAAGAAGCTTTATTGATTGAAGACCAGAATATTTTTACAGCTATTGAAGTAACCACACTGGTGCCTGTATGTGGTAGGGAAACCCTGGATGATTTTTTTACCATCAATAACTGGAGTTACCATTTTTTTCCTCCCGGCAAAAAAAAATATTTACAAAATAACAAGCCTCTAAGACCCTTTATCAAAAAATTTTCGGAATGGATATTGGATCATAAATTAGGGGATCATCTTGATAAATGGCTGCTGAAAATAACAACCCATCGCTGGCAAAAAAAGAGTTTGAAAGATAAACGCAATAAAAATGGATTCAGGATGGAATTGATTACCGGTAAACATTTTGCCCGCTCCAACGCAGGTGCTTTCCAGGAAAAAGTATTGGCCTTGTATGAACAAAAACTAACCGGGCTGAAATTATAGTTTTTATCTTTTTCCGTTCATTTATTGCTTTTTCTTCAAGGTGATGATATAATAATCTCCGATCAATTTCCAGGGCCACTTCATTTTCCATTTATTTTCTTTCTTTATAAGCAATGGATAGATTTTTGGATGTTTCTCAGCAAAACCTTCCAGGTAAGATGGTGGAACAAGTGTACACAGACCTTCAAGGGCAACCATATCAAAAGATTCTTCCAGGTGCTTTCGGATGAATGAAGGATTATAATACCAGCATCGGAAAAACTCTCCTTCGATATGAGCTTTAGCTCCTTTACTACCGGAAAAACGCCGCAATGCTGTTTTAAATTTTCCTTTAAAAAGTAAGAGGAATTCCCAAAGACAAAATTTTGGTAAAACAACAAGCGTAATAAGACCGCCGGGTTTTAATAAGCTATTGAATGATTGTAAAACTTTTTGCAATTCATGAGTACAATTCAATCCCGCGAAATTCGAGAAGATCAGGTCATAAGGTCCCCGCCTTTGCAGATTTTTAAGATCGGCATATGTACACAATTCATTTGTAATGCTGTTTTGCAT
>CAMLEX010000442.1 GCA_946479055.1 uncultured Bacteroidota bacterium
TCTCTGCGTTCTTCGCGTATCCTTTGCGCTCTCTGCGTTAAAATGTATTTGTATTCAAACGACTAGGACTTGTGGCGTTCATCCTGCTACATCAATCTTCCGGATAATAAAAAGATCTATTCGCACAATATTAGCCGGCTCTAAAAAAGATCTTCTTAGCTTTCTTTTCAGACCGGATGTAACTTTAATCGGAAAAAATTATGACAGCGCAGCAAATAGCAGATTATTTATCGAATGAAAATGTTGCTCATAACAAAAACAGTCAAATAACACGGGTGTATCTAAAAGGCGGAGCAATGCAGCGTACCTATTTTTTAGAAGAGAATCAATCGGTTGAATTTACGGAGCAAAACAAATGGGTTTTCCTTCCAATCAATGATTTATCAATTCATTTTATTTTGGATGGAGAAGATATTGAAAAGCTAGAAGTAGAGCGAACTGGTTTAGCGAAGTTTATCTCTTTTGGTAAACGATAACTGTGGGATGTGGTTATGTTGATGTATAGAATTAATCCAGAGCCCTTATTTTTGCAACCTAATGAATGAAAACCTAAAAATTGACTGCTCGTACATGGCCTTCTTAAGAAGCGCCTGTGCCAATGTTCCTTAAAGCCTGCTCCTTTTTCATTCTATTCTTATTATTTCTTCATTCAAAAATTTTATTCGTGAAACATATTGCTGTTATCGGCCTGGGCAAAGTGGGCTCATTAGTTGGAACATTATTAAATGAGCTTTTTAAAGTCACCGGCTTTGATCAAAAATTACCTTCTGAAACATTGCCTTTTGATATGGTGACTGGTAATACAACTGACTACGATCAGTTACAAAAATTTCTTCAAGACAAAGAAGCGGTGGTATCTTGTCTTCCGTATCATTTAAATCTTGCAGTTGCAAAAGCTGCCCATCAAACCGGTATCCATTATTTTGATTTAACCGAAGATGTTTCCACAACTGCTGCTATACGTTTGATGGCTGATACATCCAAAGGAGTGATGGCTCCACAGTGTGGACTGGCGCCGGGATTTATTGGCATCGTTGGTGCAGACCTTTGTAAACGCTTTACCAGGATCCGGGATATTGAACTAAGAGTTGGTGCACTGCCACGTTATCCAAATGGACTGTTAGGATATTCTTTCACCTGGTCACCTGCAGGTGTTATTAATGAATACATCAATGATGCAGAAGTGATACAGAACGGTGTACGAAAAATGGTTCCTTCGCTGGATGGGATAGAAACTATTAATATAGAAGGCCAGGAATTTGAAGCCTTCAGTACTTCAGGAGGATTGGGCACACTTTGTGAGACCATGGAAGGAAAGGTTGATACCTTGAACTATAAAACAATCAGGTATCCCGGTCATGCAAAGCTGATGCGTTTTTTATTGTACGAGTTGATACTGAAAGATGATAAAGTTTTGGCCGAAAAAATCTTAACGGAAGCAAAGCCACCAGTGAGAGAAGACGTGGTATATGTATATGCAGTTGTGGAGGGATGGAATGGAAATGAACTAAAGCGTGAAGAGTTTTACGAAGCTTATCATCCTTTGCAAATAAATGGAAAACATTGGAGAGCTATATCATGGACCACAGCAGCTTCAGTTGCAGCAGTAGTGGAAATGGTTGCTAACGGAAGCCTGCCTCAACAAGGTTTTATCAGGCAGGAGGTGATATCCTTTGAAGCATTTAGTAAAACAAGATGGGGAAGTCTTTACAATCAAAAACAAAAAGCAAATTAATTCGCTTTATGAGTAAGAAGTTAAACGAATTTCAATTTATACTGAATGGTTTGGTGAGCAGGTACAAAGAAAGAGTGCCTGATGTGTCTTTGATAGTAAGTGCAATGATCCAGGAAGGTATTATTGAAAAAGAAGAGGAAATTGAAAACGATCATATCGCTTTCAGAACATTGGGTGTAGAGAATTTAGGTGTAAGTTCTCTGGAAAAAATATTTCTGCATTATGGGTATACTAAAAGAGACTATTATTTTTTCCCAGAAAAGAAATTGAATGCATGGTGGTATGCTCCACCAGCAGAAGGGTTACCCCGAATTTTTATTTCTGAATTGCGAGTGGCTGATCTATCCATTAATGCACAAAACATTATTCATAGCTACACGAACACGATAAAGAAGGATCCGATTGATTTGTTGGACCTTGATGATCCCGGTGCAGTGGATTTGTTTTTACACAGCTCTTTGTGGAGACTTCCAACTTTGGAAGATTATGAATTCCTGGCTTCAGAAAGCGAATATGCTGCATGGGCGATTTTCAACCGCTATTATTTAAATCATTTTACTATTGCGATTCATAATTTAAAAGAAGGATATAATACGATCGAATCGTTCAATGCATTTCTTGAAAAACAGAGCGTGTTATTAAACGACGCCGGCGGTAAGATCAAAAAGAGTCCTGATGGTGGATTATTACAAAGCAGCACAGTAGCTCAAATGGTGAAAGGAATATTTGCAACTGACGACGAAAAAATAATACCTGGTTCTTATGTGGAGTTTGCTGAGCGGAAAGTGTTAGACAAATATAAATCGTTGCCAAGGGAAAAAATTTTACCAGAACATAGAAGAGAGGGTTTTGAGGCAGCCAATGCGGATAAAATTTTTGAAAGCACTTATTTGGAGCAAACAGTGAAGCGATAAGATAATTGATAGGGTTACTATAGCATATATATGGAGTGGTGAGTGGTCGATACGAGATACGGGATATTGGATGTGAGAGAAGATCCACCCCGACCCCCGCCAGACCTATCTGGCGCAGGCCTCCCGGCCTGTGTCATACTATTACTTGTCTTACGATACCAGGAATTCATTCATCCCCGGAAAAAAATATTCAAAATATTTATCAATAGAGTAGTCCTAAAAGGCCGCTCGATTGTCTTATATATAGCAGGGCATTGAAGATTAAGCAAAATCAGATCAAACTACAACAGGAAGATTAAGGATCATAATCGTTGTGCAGCAAGAACTCCAAACGGAAGATGCCAGTTCATACCACAACCGGATATCTATAGATCTCAACATCAGCATTTCTTAAAAAAAGCTTTTTAGGCAAAGAACAGTACACACCCTGATAATCCGCAGGAATAGTTTTCTACAAAAGATATTTTCAAATGATGATTTGGAAAAGATAGAACGTTCTATTTTTTCCGGTGGAGGGTTTTGCGCTCTTTATCTATCATAAGCAATGAATAAATATCCATGAAATAGTATCCATTTATTTGAAAAGCAAAATAAATCCGTACCCTATGTTCCATTATCCTTTAATATATGTTATGAAACAATCTACAACACAACAGGGTGTTGCGCTCTTTATCTATCATAAGCAATGAATAAATATCCATGAAACAGTATCCATTCCTTTGAAGCAAAGTAAAATCCGTACCCTATGTTCCATTATCCTTTAATATATTATGACAACAACAATCTACAACACAACAGTCTACTGATGACCTGGAGAAGATAGAGCGCTCTATTTTTCCGATAGAGGTTGTTGCAATCTTTATCTGTCATAAGCATTGATTAAGTAGCCTTAAAACAAAATCCATTCCTTTGAGAGAAAGTAAAATCCGTACCCTATTTCCATTATCCTTCAAATATATTTTATGACAACAACAATCTACAGAACAACAATCGACAACCCCGATTACAACACAACAATCGACATCCCCGAAAAAGAACCGGCTTTTATTAAATCGGGCCTCCATGAATTAACAGCGCAGCTCGTCAACACCTTTATTCCCACAGCCAGCACTAATAGAAGTTTTTTTGTCAACGATATTCCGGCCCGGCTCCCTCTGAAAACCAATAAGCAGATGCTTGCATCCGTGATCAGTGGTTTACTATCTGCTATTGTTACGCATGCAAAGGAAAGTTGCATCCGGCTGTCTGCAAGGATCTATGGCAATGTTGTGATTGTGCAAGTAAAGGATTCAGCTTCATCCAATACCTATGCCGTGGAAAAAGAAGTGCGCAAACTGCAACCCATTGCCGAAAAAATGTTTGGCTCTGTATGTGTCACCAGTCAACGAAAAAATCTAACAACGATAACTTTTGGTTTTGTGAACTTGCCGTTGATAGATTGAATAAGATTTGGAAAACCAACTGAACTCTGTTTACTCACGAATCTTTTATTGTTAATAGTGTTCGTGATTTTCAATTCAGGATCTTTCTCAAAGAAGCCCATGCCCGCAGCTGCTATAAGGAACATGTGTCCCGCTATGCGGGATGCTGTGACGAAATAGCGGCTGCCTGTATGGCCAAATAAAAAGCGATTTCCAATGCCGCAAGCTGACCGGCTGAAGCTGCAAGGTGTAGCGGAGTTTACGGCAGCGAACCGCAGCAGGTGAGGGCGGTGAGCTGAAGGCGGGTAAGCATTGTCTTCTTGAATATAGTAGATGATATTTTACGATTGTTCCTGCTTTGCGATAGCACCACTAATCAAAGATTCACTTTCCAATAACCAGGATGGTAACGTAACGCCGGTTATCTTCCAGCCATCGTTCTCTTTTTCGAGTTTGAAGAAATAGCGATTGCCGCGTTCGTCATTGGTATCGCCGTCATAAAACAGTTCTCCTCTTTTGCGGAAATTAAATTCGCGCAGCCTGCCATTGATCTTAATAAGTAAAGTAAAAGCTATATTCTTCGTAAACGCCATCAGTATTAATTAAATTGACCTAAAAAACACAAAACTAAGGAGTTTCTTATGAAGGAGCTGCGCCGAAGGCGATGGAGAGTCTGGTAAAAAGCAAAGAGCTTGCCACCGCAAGCTCCCTACTTGAATCGATTATCTAAATAAGAGATATCTCAACCAAGATAATAACTGCAATCGGTTTCAATATATCTATTATGCCAATCCATTCCGGCCCTATACCAATACCTGGTTATAAAGGATTAATATTTTTGAGAAAGTTAAAATCAACGGATAAGTAACTTAAGCATCACGATGCAAAAGATA
>CAMLEX010000443.1 GCA_946479055.1 uncultured Bacteroidota bacterium
TTAAGAAGAGATGAAACACAACCGAATACGCTCAATATGTGGATCGTTAGTGATAACCTTCGTAAAGGAGCTGCTACCAACGCTGTTCAAATAGCGGAATACCTTTTGAAACAGGGCTTACTTTGATAAACAAAAAACCGGAAAGAGTCTCTCAGTGAGAGGAAGATTCTTTCCGGCTTCTTAATTTGAGAGCTTCTCGAAATCTTATTGTTGCTTTACCAATTCAGCATCAATAGCGAGTTTCACATCATCACTCACTACAATACCTCCGGCTTCTGTTACAGCACTCCAGGTAAGACCGTATTCCTGGCGATTAATCTTTCCTGTAATTTCAAAACCTGCCACAGTTTGTCCATACATGTTATTTTGTACACCACCAAAATCTACATTTAAGGTTATGGGTTTGGTAGTACCCCTGATTGTCAGGTCGCCTGTTACTTTATAGTCACTTCCATTTTTGTTCACAATAGCTGTAGAAGAAAATGAAAGTTTAGGGTGTTTGGCTGCATCAAAAAAATCACCTGATTTCAAATGACCATCCCTTTGTTCATTGCCGGTATTGATACTATCAATATCAGCAGTAAAAGAAATTTGCGACTGGGTAAAATCTTCAGGGTCTCCTTCCAATTTACCTTCAAACGAAGTGAATTTGCCGGAAACAGTTGAGATAACAAGGTGTTTTATTTTAAACCCTATCTCTGAGTGTGCGGGATCAATTGTCCATGTTGCCATAAATAAATTATTTTAGAGCACAAATTTAATGTTTAAACATTGATTAGTTCAAATAAATTTTGTTACAATTATAACTTATTGTTTCATATGCAATTGGTCGAGTTGAAAGGCTGTATTTGAAGGCTTTTGAATAAAGCGAATAACACAAATGCACACGAATAACATGAATTTGTGTGCATTCGTGGCAAATTTGTGTTATCCCTTTATACTTTCATTGATGAACTTCAACATGGGTTGTAATGCTTCAAATGAATCCAATACTTTTTTTGTAAGATCTTTAGAAATAAGTTCCGTATCTTTTAATGGAGTCATTGCCACAAAACTTTTCATTTTTAAATAATCCGCAGCAGGATTTTCTGCTTCATATCCTTTGGGTACTCTGGTCAATACATACTCAGCGTCTCTTGACAAGTCACCATATATTGTCTTAAATTTTTTGGAACCAATTATTTTTTTGAAAGCATCCAGGTTATAATCTATCTCCTGTCTTACTTTACTCAATTCAGATGGCATAGGCATCCAAAGACCACCGCCGACAAAACTTTGCCCAGGCTGACAATGGAAATAGTAACCACCCAGCAATGATTTCTTGCCTTCCAGGTTTATATAAGCTCCCATATTGTTTTTGTAGGGTGACTTATCTTTTGAAAAACGAACATCCCGGTTGATGCGGAACATGCAATCCTTTGCTTTCAGGTGTGTAATCCCTTCATCCTTTTTACCATGTTTATCAATTACAGTTTGAATAAATGCGGCAAAATCGGTTTTAGCATCTTCGTATTTTTTTCGATTTGCATCAAACCAGGGTTTGTTATTATTCTTACTCAGATCTTTTAAAAATTTAATAGTTGTTGGCTGAAGCATATTTACATTCTTTATTGCTGGAAAAATTTATTGGTTGCGATCCTACCGTTTTCTATTAACATGGCGATCTCCGCTTTTGACAATTTTCTGATTCTTGGCGCAATGTTTCCATTACTTATAGAGATGGTTCGTTTCCAATCACTATCAGAAAGGGTTTGGCGATTGAGGTTTTCTATGATTATATTATAAAAAGCTCTTCCGTATTCCTTCAGGTTATTAACCGGCATACTTGCCAACTCTTTATGTTGTCTGTCATTTTCAATTTGTTTTTCACTATCGATTCTGAAACCAAGTGTCTCATTATTTACAACAGATTCTTTGCTGGTAATGTTTCCCGCACTATCAAATATTTTTATAGGAAAATTACCCACAAACCCGCCGTCTATCATGATGTCGAGCTCTTGTTTATTTTTTGGATGCCGGAACGTTTTGCCTTCTTTATTAATAAAAACAGCTTCAAAATAAAAAGGTATGCTGATAGATATTCTTATAGCATCCTTAACCTTCATCCGGGGATACGTTTTCCTCGATAGTATTACAAGTTTTTGTTTATTTAATACAGTGGCAGTGACATATAAATCTTTATAACCCTTATTATAAAGTTCTTCCAAATTAATATTCGCATTGCCGGTTTTTTTCTCAATGATCTTTTCAAGCCATTTTACAAACTTCTCGCCTCTGTACCAGCCAAAAAATTTATTGACCCTGTTAATGCCACCAATGAAAAAAAATCTTCCATCATTAAATTTCGAAAATTTAGTGGAATATAAAAGATCGGCAATTTCAGCTGATGAATATCCAAGGGAAACGCACAGGGCCGTAACAGCGCCTGCTGAAGTGCCACCCACTCTTTCAATAAATGGAAGCATTCCTCTATTTTCTAATTCATGAATAGCTCCGCAATAAGCAATGCCACGGATACCAGCGCCTTCAAACACAATGTTTTTAATGCTGTTTTTCTGTGCGGAAACAGTAAAAGATAAAAAGGAAAATAAAAAGAAAACCAAAAGCTTTTTCATAAGGCAAATAAATTGAAATAAAATCTGTTTAGCTAAGCATTTTCAAAAACTCAGCTTCCGAAATTATCTTCACTGTATTTATTTTTTTTGCCTTTTCCAATTTACTTCCTGCATCTTCACCCACTACCAGGTAGTTGAGCTTGCTGCTTACACTGCCTGTTATTGTTCCGCCATTCTGCTCTACCATCGCTTCAGCATCACTTCTTTTTAGTGTAGGCAATGTGCCGGTAAAAAGAAAACTCAGTCCTTCAAGGTTGCCACCGCTGGCATATTCTTTTTTGGAATTTTTTAATTGAAGCCCGAGGCTTTCTAATTGCATCAGCATCTTTATATTTTCTTCATTGCTGAAAAAATGTAAAATGCTACCCGCTACTTTTGGGCCTATATCTTCCAGGTTCAACAGATCTTCTTGTGAAAATTTTTTCAGATCAAGCAAATGATTTATTGCCTGTGCCAATGTTTTAGCCGTTGTTTCGCCAACAAAACGGATACCAAGGCCAAAGATCAAACGATGAAGTGGTTGTTGTTTTGAATTAATTATGGCTTGTTGTAAATTTTCTATTGACTTTTTTCCAAAACCTTCCATCGCCCCGATCTTTTCAAAATCCAATTCATAAATACCGGGAATGTCTTTTAACAACCCCAGGTCATAAAATTTTCTCACATTGGCGTCGCCGAATCCGCGGATGTCCATTGCATCTTTACTTACAAAATGAATAATACGCTCTACTACCTGCGCTGGGCATTCAATGTTGATACAGCGCCATACCGCTTCATCTTCTTCTTTAAATAACTGGCTATCGCAAACCGGGCAATTTTTGGGGAATACAATTTTTTTCTCATTTCCGGTTCTTACTTCCGCCAACGATTTTACGATATATGGTATAACATCACCTGCCCGTTCCACCAAAACTGAATCACCAATCATCAGGTCTTTTTCTTTAATTACATCTTCATTGAAAAGCGAAATAGATGCGACAGTTACGCCACCAATAGGCACAGGCTGAATTTTTGCGACCGGGGTAATAGATCCTGTTCTTCCTACCTGGAATTCTACATTCAGCAGTTTGCTGGTTCCTTGCCTTGCTTTAAACTTATAAGCAATGGCCCATCGGGGATGATGTGTTGTCATTCCCATTCTATCCTGAAGCGCCACCTCGTTTACTTTTATTACCATGCCATCAATCTCATAAGGAAGGTCATCACGGGTAATTTCAAAATCCATGCAATATTTTACAACGGCATCAATGCCTTTCAGCACTTTTTTTTCTTTCTGCGGACTTCTGAAACCTGATTCCCACAACATTTCTAATGCACCGGAATGAGTCTTCAGTTTTTCAGGAAACGGCTTTTTAGGTAACAAAGTGAAATCGCTGATATTATAAACAAAAGCTTCAAGACTTCTTTTGCTTACTTCTTTGGGATCCTTAATACGCAAGGTTCCTGAAGCAGCATTTCGTGGATTAGCTAATGGTGGCAATCCCTGCTCAATGAGTTGCTCATTGTATTTCTTAAAATTGTTTTTGTTAATAAGAACCTCACCACGGATCTCTATTTGCTGTATCCCATACTCAGAAAATTTTGCTGAAAGTGGAATACTCCGGATCTGTTTGATATTAGTAGTGATATTATCCCCCTCTACGCCATTACCACGTGTAGCTCCCCGTACCAAATAATCATCTTCATAGATAAGAGAAATGCTGCCGCCATCAAATTTTGGTTCTACGCAATATTCAATCTCTTTCAAACCGGTTATTTCCCTGGCTTTTCTATCAAAGTCAATCAGATCTTCTGCATTGTAAGAGTTATCGAGTGAAAGCATAGGCACCAGGTGCTGTACAGTGGGAAAATCTTTGGTTAATCCTTTCGCTACCCGTTGTGTGGGTGAATCTGAACTTATAAGCGAAGGATCCTCTTCTTCCAGTTTTTCCAAAGCTTTAAATAATTGATCATATTCAAAATCTGAAATAAGCGGGTCGTTAAGAACGTAATAACGATACTCATGAAAACGCAGAACATCCCGCAGTGCTTCAATTTCCTTTTTATCTATAGAAGAATTTTCCGATTTTTTAATAAAGCCAATCGCTTGTTTTTGAAGCTGCTGTGTCGTTTCTTTTGAATACATACAATCCCGTTTGACCGTAAAGTTAGCAACCTCATGTTAATGAGATGCAGCTAGTGGGTGTGATGCCAGAAAAAAGAATGTTGTAAATACATATTTGTGTCTGAACCCCCGAATTGCCAAAGAGATTGTGATTCTGCGGCGTATACAGCAGTGAACAATATTAATCGCCAAAACATACACTTAATGTAACATATATCCAACCCTGCACAGCTCTTTCT